>CAYSND010000047.1:0-10262 GCA_964432305.1 uncultured Muribaculaceae bacterium
AAAGAAAAACCTTAATATTTAATAATTCTGAGCTATCCAACGCTGGAAAAATCTATCATAGAGCTGGTGCCCGGAGGACTCGTTAGTGACGAAATCTTTTTCTAATAACACTCTTAACGCTACTTGGACTGAACTAGCAGAAGAGAGGGCGTGTTTTTTAATAAAGCTTCCGGATGTTGGTTGGAGTACCTTCCCCTCCTTAGCAATAGCTATCAAAAGCTCTTTTTGTTTTTCCGGTAGTCTAAATAGTATCTCCCTAAAACTATACTCATAAGAGTCAATATTATATTGTAGAGCGATATGATACATCTCCATGGTGCACGTTTCGTTTTTAGGGGTAATAGAATAGAGGGTATTAAGTATTTTCTGAAGATACCAAGTAATCCCTTCAAACTCTCTATAAACAGTATTTATAACCTCTAAATCAATGCTTTTGTTGTTTTGAGAAAAATGATGGATGACAAATTGAGAGTATTTATCTTCATTAATACTCTCTAAATGAAGCATAGACGTACTCTGATAAAAGGGGCGCGAAGCACTAAGAAACATGTTCCCCATGACGTGTCGTTGGCTACCTGCAAATATAAAATAGGAGTTACTACATCGCTGTATATATGTTCTTAAAATAGCCTCTATATTATTTTCGGGATATGCAGCAATTTGTTGAAATTCATCAATGGCTACTATACATGGCTTATCTGCAATAGATAAATAGTGAAAAATCTCATCAAGAGTTTTTTGTTCTGATGTTATTGCCCCCAAACCTAAATTAAAAGAAGGATTCCCCACGACATCAAACGAAATGCTTGTTTGTAAGGATTTTACACTGTTTATAAACAGAGTTAAGGCCTTTTTCCCAAAAGGTTTTAACTCTTCTAATATCTCTTTACTGAGGGCAAAAACAAAATCACGCAGAGATTTAGTGGCGTAAATATCCACAAAAAAAGTATAATAGTGATTTAGAATCTGTGGTTGTCGGAATGTATGTAAGATTAACCCTGTTTTTCCCATACGGCGAGAAGAGATAAGTGTAATATTATTTCCATTCCTTATCTCTTTAATCATCTGTTCAGTTTCAATCTCTCTATCGCAGAAATAGGTAGGATCTATGTATCCGACAGTAATAAAAGGGTTTATATCAGTCATATTAGTGGTTTTTAATTTTTATGCAAAGATAATAATTAAAAAGCAATAATGCAAAAACAATAATTTAATTTTTCCCCTTTCTAAGAAACTGCAAAAAGTTCTCGACATCTAAATTATATCCCTGAGAGGGGACGATATGCTCTTGGGTGAAGGGGTTAATGATGGCGTAGTAGGGTTGTGCATTGACATTGAACTTTTGGACAGCGAAATGGGAGTTGATTTTTCCAAGAGTTTTAAGTGTACGCCCATCCTCTGTAACCACCCAGTCCTCCTTATCCACCACTTTCTTGTCGTCTGCATAGAGTGCCACTACCACGAAGTCTTCTTTCATCATCTTCAGCACCCTTGGATCTGACCAGACCCTCATCTCCATCTCTCTGCAATTTACGCAGCCATGCCCTGTAAAATCTATAAAAAGAGGTTTATTGACCTTCATGGCATACTGCCGCCCCTCTTCATAATCGAAGAACCCCTGAATATCGTGCGGTATTTTTAGGAAATCGCTGTATTTTGGGTAGCAGGTTTTTTTTGCAGAGGTGGGGCACTTCCCTAAGTCGAGGGTTGAGGCTCCGGACTCTCTATTCATAACGAAGTCTTGTGTGGTTATGGGAGGGAGATACCCTGAAAGTCCTTTTAATGGCGCTCCCCACATTCCGGGAATCATATAGACCACGAAGGAGAAGACCGCTATAGCGAGTGTAAGCCTAAAGACTGAAACATGCTCTAACTTGTCATCATACTTAAACCGAATTTTTCCAAGAAGATAAAATCCGAGAAGTGAAAATGTTACAATCCAGATAGCAAGATAGACCTCTCTATCTAAAATTCCCCAATGATATGTTTGATCCGCAACACTAAGGAACTTAAACCCAAGTGCCACCTCTATAAACCCAAGCACCACCTTAACTGAATTTAGCCACCCTCCGGATTTCGGAAGATTTTTCAGAAGCGAGGGGGAGAAGGCAAAAATAGTAAAGGGGAGGGCGAAGGCAACAGAGAAAGCAAACATTGTAATAATAGGTGCCCAGATCTCCCCTTGAGTAGATTTTATCAAGACCGTTCCCACAATAGGACCTGTGCAGGAGAATGAGACTAACACTAAAGTAAGTGCCATAAAGAAAATTCCTAGAATCCCCTTTTTATCGCTTTGGGAGTCAGCTTTATTTACAAATCTGCTTGGTATAACTATATCAAATGCCCCAAAGAATGATGCGGCAAAGATCATGAAAATCAAGAAAAAGAGAACGTTAGGTATCCAATGAGTTGCCAACCAATTAAATATATCTGCGGTTATAGTGGCACCTCCCGCAAAATAAGTTACCCCTATAATTACTGCGATAGGGATAGTATATAGAGCCACGATAAAGAGACCATAGAGGGCGGCATTTATCCTCCCTTTCCGTTTTCCTATTCCCTCAGACTGTTTTAAGAAGAAACTAACAGTCATCGGAACCATCGGAAAGACGCAAGGTGTGAGCAGTGCCACGAATCCCCAGGCTATTGCTTGTAATATTAACCCCCAGACCGAACCACTGCTTGTTTCAGAATGGGCAGGAGCGATATTAAAAATAAATTCCTTTTCTTCCGGCGGTAAACAACCGTTAATATCGCACGACTGCCACTCTATTATTGCCTTTAACTCCGTTTCATTAGGGTTTATGGTTCTTATTTTTTGCTCTATAACGACCTTCCCCTCGCATACATCTATCTCCATCTTAAAGACTTTACTAAACTTGGTTTTGCTTTCGGTTAATAGACGGTTTTCCCCTTCCAGAGTTATATTATCATTTTCTTCTATAGAGAGAGTGGTGGGGGTAGGTCCTTTAGAATAGGGACCTAAGCCGTAAATATACCATCCTTCATTTATAAAACTCCCTGTGGCAATAACTTTATAAAGATTAGTTTCTGTAGAATCTTTCTCCAGCTTACATCTCCATACTATTGGCTGTTGCTTAACTTGTGCCAGGGCGGGGAGTAATACCAAAAGGAGCAAGAGTGTATTGACTAATTTGAAGAACCTTTTTCTCGACATATTATTTTTTGTAAATATAATAATTTCGCTTTTATACGACATATTATATACTCTTTTCATTTAAATTTCCGTGACACCCCTTGTTTTTTTATTAAGTTTGCAAAATATTGCAAATTCTTTAATAGGTGAAAAATACAGAGTTAGAAGATATAATTGCCTTTAAACTCCTCTACGAGAAATACTCTTCTCGTGTTTATGGCTTTTTGCTCTCCTCTACAGGAAACGTCCCTGATGCTAAAGATTTGCTACAAAACACCTTCTTAAAGATTTGAGAAAATCGCCACTCACTTGACTATAGTAAAAATGTAGAAGCATATATTTTTACCATCTCAAGAAACAATCTTTATAACCATTTTCGCGCTAAAACATATCAACGTCTCTCCGAAATAGAGATTGATTCCCTTCGCCTATCATTAAACGAAGAGCATATTTTGGAGGGGAAAGAGATGTGGGATAGGTATGCTAAAATTCTAAAAGAGATTCCTCAACGCAGAAGAGAGATTTTTCTCCTTAGCCGAGTTGAAAATCTCTCCTATAAAGAGATAGCCGAAAAAATGGGTATCTCTGAAAATACTGTAGATACTCAAATCAGAAGAGCTCTTAATTTTATTCGAAGCAAAGGGGTTATAATCTTATTACTCTTTTTTAATAGTTAGACTGTCACGGAAAGTTCTCCTTTAGTTGTATTCTTTGCAAAGACAAAAATCATATTGCAATGAAAGACAATAAAGAGGAGATTAAACAGATTTTTAATAAACTAAATGAAAGCTCTGAGGTAAAGCCTACTAAAGAGGAGCTTTCCTATCTTTTAACTCTCTATGAGAGAGAAGATAACTCTGAGTTTATGGAGGTCTTTAATGAGTGGGCAAGTAATAAATGGAGCAAACAGACAGGGGCAGACGAGGCTCCTAACTTTGAATTTATTTTAAGTAAATTAAATCTCGGTAAGAGTCATAAAGAGCAGAAAAAGATAAGAGTCCTTCTGTTTTCTACTCTCCAAAGAGTGGCAGCTGTACTATTTATCCCACTTGCTATCGGTTTCGCCTATTACTATTTTTCTAACTCCTCAGTAGAAGAGGTGGGCGAAATAGTTCAGGATACTGTTGAAATTCTCCCCATGGATTTTACCACACCTCAGGTTCAGGAGTACTACTCCCCTGCCGGTACAAGATCTAAAATAGTATTAAAAGACAGCACAGTGGTTTGGTTAAATTCTGCAAGTAAACTTTTGATATCAGAGAGTTACGGAGATAAACAGAGAGGGGTAAAACTTTCCGGTCAAGCCTTTTTCGATGTTAAAACCAATAAGGACATCCCATTCATTGTCGACTTAGGGAATGATTTACGTATGACCGTAACAGGTACTAAGTTCTCTGTTAAGGCTTATGAAGAGATGAAACAAGTAGAATCTGTACTTATTAGCGGGATAGTCAAAATCAGCAACAAAGAGAACACATATCAGATGCACCCTTCCGAAAAAGTGGTACTAGAGAGAAGTAGTAATTTTATCTCTGTTGAATCTGTTGATGATGAGAGTTATCGCTCATGGAAAGATGGTATCTTAGTCTTTAAGGGGAGCAAGATGACAGATGTAGTTTCTACCTTGGAAAAATGGTTTAATGTCTCTATTTCAATAGAGAACAGCGAACTCTATACCTATGTATTCACAGCCAAACTAGATAACTGCTCCCTCGAGCAGGTTTTGGACTATATATCCCTCTCGTCCCCTATAAAATATACAGTAAAAGAGAGGAGAGTTAAACTGACAAAAACTAACTAATTTCAATAATTTATGAAAAAACGCAAAGGTTCTTTTTGTTTATTAAGGAGGCTCCCCATTTTCCTCTGTTTAATGGTAGTCTCGTTGGGTACACTAAGTGCTCAGGTTAAGAAAATTTCTATAAACGAGGCAAATAAGCCACTTAAATTTATTATAGAAAAAATAGAGAAATCGAGTGGATATAATTTCCTCTACAACAATCAACTAGTCGATGTAGAGAGGATCTGTTCGATACACTGCGACAACGAAGCTGTAACCACTGTTTTGGACAAGCTGTTTGAAGGAACGGATATTGTCTATAAGATAGTTGACAAACAGGTTATAATTTCTCATAAAGAGGTAGCCCAGAAAGTAACAACAACTACCGCCTCTCCTCAAAAAGATCAGAAAGTAAAAGTTACAGGGAGGGTAGTCGATAAGAACGGAGAACCTATGTATGGGGCACATGTACTTTTAGAGGGGACCACCATTGGTGCTTTTGTAGATGAGACCGGAAGATACACATTAGAGTTTGACCGTAAAGGGGGAGAATGCCTTCTCTTTATGTTAATAGGGATGAAAGAGGTAAAAGTACAATGTAACAATGAAGGGGTAATTAATGTTACTCTTCTGGAGGACAATGTAATGTTGGATGACGTGGTGGTTATCGGATACGGAAGCAAGACAAGAAAATCCTTAACAAGCTCAGTCTCTTCTGTTAAAAAGGAGACAATGGAGTCTCTTTCGCCTACAGCACTCTCGGTAGATTATATGTTGGGTGGAACCATGAAAGGAGTTTCGTCCGTTCAAGGGACAGGGGAACTCGGAAAAGGGGCAAATATTAATATTCGAGGAATAACTTCCCCTCTGCCAAATATGTTCTCTACAAGACCAAACAATGCTCCTCTATATGTAATAGACGGAGTTCCCATCTTCGTGGAAAACAATACCATTAATCCTCTTATAAACCTCTCTCCGAATGACATTGAGAGTATTGACGTCCTAAAAGATGCTTCTGCTACTGCTATTTACGGGTCAAGAGGGGCAAACGGTATCATTATTATTCAAACTAAAAACGGAAAAAGGGGAGAAAAAATCTCCATCGAGGCAGGTTGCTCTTACTCTTTTGCAAACCCTATTAAAGTATGTGAAGCACTAAATGCTAAAGATTATAAAATCATGCAGGACGAGTTAATCAGGGAGTCTGTAAAAGAATTTAATGCAGGAAATACAGATACTTGGGACGATACCGTATTGGCACATTTTGCAAATATTGTCTCCGAATATGACTCTTGGGGATTTGTTACCAAGATGGAATACCATGGGTTAAAAGAGTCTTCTTTTGGAAACGCCGACACTAATTGGGAGAGAGAAATATTAAAAAAGAACGCAGGAACACACCGTTACTTCACCACATTGAGGGGAGGTTCTGAGACCACTAACTACTCTTTCTCCTTCAATGCTCAGAATCAAGACGGAATCTATATTAAAGACCGCTTAAATCACTATGGTTCTCGAATCTCTTTAGACTCAGACATAAACAAATATATAAAAATGGGGGGAGCGCTGAATTACTCTTATTCAAAGAGAAACAGCCCCTCAGTGGACGGAACTAATATGCGCTTTGGAGGAGCAGCATGGCAGACACGCCCTGACCTCCCTGTTTATGATGAAAATGGGGAGTTCTCCAGAATAAACGGGATTGCTCAGACAGGAGGGGGATTTGATATGTTCAGACCATCACCTGTGGCACAGAGAGAGGTAAAATCTCTTTTTGAAAACAATCAGATACTTGGAAATGCATACTTGGATATAAATATCGTAAAGGGGCTTAAATTCCACTCTGACTTTAACTTAGCATCTTATTTTTATAGTAATGACTACTTCCTCCCCATTGTTGCACAAGGGATTTACTCCATAATGGAGACTAAGTCGGAACTAATAAAAGATCACTCAAAAATGACCTCCCTCTCAGCAAACTTTAGATTTGATTATAATTTAATGGTGGATAATCACTACTTTGCTGCCATGGTGGGTTACGGAGGCGACAGATACGTTATAAGGGGCTTTAAAAACACTTATGAGCGTTTCCCTAATGACCATTTCCTCAACAATATGGGCTCTGCCCTAACAGAGACAGGGAGAACAGAATCTGTCTCCAAGAGTGCATTGAACTCACTTTATGCTAGAATCTCTTATGACTATGCTTCTCGTTACCTTTTAGAGGCGAGCTTAAGAGGGGATGCCTCTTCTAAATTCGGGCCCAAAAATAGAATCGGGTACTTCCCCGCTCTCTCCTTAGGGTGGAATATCAGAAATGAAGAGTTTATGAAGGAGTTCACATCAATGGATCTTCTAAAGCTTCGCGCAAGTGCAGGTAGCACCGGCTCTACAAACGTTGAGGATTTCTCATATCTGCAGTTTTACGAGAGAGCTTCTAACGGAGTATATAACAACAAGTTTGCAATTACCCTGATGGATGTGCTTCCAAACCAATCAATAAAATGGGAAATGACCACCGAATATAATACAGGGTTGGACTTTGGGTTCTTTAACGGAAGACTCTATGGTAGTATTGACGCTTATTATCGTTATACAGCAGGGGCGTTATCACCTGCACCTCATGTATTAGAGTCGGGACTCTCTATTTATTGGGATAATGTTATAGATATGAGCAACAAGGGGATAGAGTTTGAAATAGGGGGAGATATTATCAGGAACAACAAGTTCCTATGGAGATCATACTTTAATATTGCTACCAACAAAAATAAAATAGAAAAAATCAACAATGCAGAAATAACCCCTTATATGCAGGACTCTTTTATAGAAGGGATGCCAGTTGGGACTCAAAAAGGGTATTTAGTAAGTAAAATCCTACAAGATAACTCTGAAATAGATGCGCTAAATGCTGCTGCTGTGGCTAAAGGATTTCCATATTATCAGAGAGCTACCACCGCAGGGGACTACTTAATGACGGATGTAAATGGAGATGGAAGAATCACAGACGAAGATAGAGTGGTTATTGCTAACCCGGAATCAAAATTCTTTGGGGGGTGGAGCAATACCTTTACTTACGAAAGATTGAGCATGACTTGTCTTTTCCAATATGCAATAGGGGGACAAGCTATTTACTACCCTCTTCAGATAGATGCTTGGGGGATAGTCGGAGATAATATGACAGCATATATGTATGGTAAGACCTGGAGTGAAACCAATAGAAATGCTCCATTTGCAAAGAGAATATATGACACTTCTAACCGTTACAATGCTACCCAAAACGACAAATATGTTTTTGATAAATCTTATTTGAGGTTGAAGAATATTACCGTGTCATACGATCTTCCTATATCATTTACAAGGAGCTTGAAATTGCAAGGAATCTCTCTTTATGCTTCCGGCACTAATCTTCTTACTTTCACCAAATGGCCCGGGGCAGACCCGGAACTAGTAGGGAATACCCCTTATGATATGGCTGTAAATGAGGATATTTATCCTTTAAGCAAAGCTTTCACTTTCGGAGTTAACTTTAAGTTTTAATAAATTGAGATATGAAAAAGAGTATTTTAATAATAATATCGTCCCTGTTTTTACTTAATTCATGTGAATTATTGGGACCTCTTGATAATATTCAGCCTGAGAATGTGCTTGTAGATAATACTTTAATATCTGATGCTAATTCGGCTGAACAGGCTCTAAATGGTATTTATGCCACTTGGAAAGGGTATTCTATAACAGCCGTAAGAGACTGTATGAGTGGAATGTCCGGAATCTTACTCCGTTCCTCTACCTATGGTGGTGCAGATTTCTTAAAGAATGCTGTAAAACCGGACAACTATCTACTCGATAGTTTTTATGCACAGCTTTATAAAGTTATTAACACATCAAACTCTTTAATCGCTAATCTGGATGCTAAAGGGGAGATAAAGGGGCTAACAGCAGAGAGGAAAAAAGATATAATAGCTCAAGCCACCTTTAGTAGAGCATTAGCTCACTTTATGCTTCTAAGACATTTCGGAGAGTTTTGGGACTTAAACTCAGAGTATGGAATAGTGGTTTGGAGAGAACCGGTTAGGGATAATATTGCCAAAGCCCGTTCTAAGGTTAGTGAGTGTTATGAAAGTATCCTTTCTGATCTTGACTTTGCTATCGCCAATGGAAACTCTAGTTCCCTTATCCCTTACTATTCGTCGCCCCTTGCGGCAAAAGGGTTAAAAGCGAAAGTTCTTCTCTCAAAAGGGGATTATGCGGGAGCTGCTAAATTTGCCAAAGAGACAATAGATGAAGGGTTAGCGCATGGAAATATTGTGGAATCGGAACTATTGGACATTTATCATAATAGTTTTGAATCTAATGAGATTCTATTTACACTCCACTGCCAATACCCTAACTCCACTATCCCGGGATACTATTATGATTTTATGGCAGGAGCCGGTATGACTGTTAATCTGATAGCAGATGAACTTGTAGGAGAGGCAACCGATGGAGACATTGATAACGAGACAGGTTACGATGATCGTTTCATTAAAATATATAGTTATGCCTATATGGTAAGCCCTTGGGGATTCAATAAATATCAGTCCACAGATAGAGTAGAGGGGAAACCGGGAAACACATATTACTTTCTAAGAATGGGTGAAATGTATGCTATCCTAGCTGAAGCATCTGCTCGTCAAAGTAAATTTGCAGATGCAAGAGATGCTATGCGTCCATTATGTAAGAGGGCTAAATATGCAGATGACTATATAGATAATATCGCCAATAGCGACCTCCTTATGACAATTCTAAAACATAAGTACATGGAACTCTTCGGGGAAAACAATGAAGAGTGGTTTGATATGGTGCGCTATAAACAGATAAACAATATCGATTTCAAAGCACTCAGATGGGTTAATAACATGGATTTTCTAAATCTTCCTATGCCCAAATCAGCACTTGCAGGGAATAAGTTATTGACACAGAATAAAAAATATTAAAAGATGAGAAAACTATTATTGATATTATTAATTCCTATTCTATTTGCCTGTAAAAATAACAGTAGCTTTAAAATAGTTGGGGAAATCCAAGGGTGCGATAATGCAAAAGTCACTTTAAATATCTATGAATCCAATGATATGAAAGTTATAAGCAGCGGTACTCTTAAAAATGGAAAATTTGAGTTAAAAGGGAGCGTTGATTATCCACGAATCGTATCACTCGAAATAGATGCAAACGAAGTAGGAGCTGAAAGTGAAGAGTATGATAACTTAAAAATTTATTGGTCTGTTTTCTACATTGAAAATAGTAAAATCTCTTTCACAGGAGATGCTGCAACCTTCCCGACAAAAT
>CAYSND010000048.1:0-2315 GCA_964432305.1 uncultured Muribaculaceae bacterium
ATGTAATCTGTGGTCACCTTATCCCTGCAGGTACAGGACTAAGGGAGTACGACCGGCTGATAGTAGCCTCTAAGGAGGATTATGAGAGGATGGTTTCGAGAAAGAGAGATGAGTAATTTCTTAAATTAAATTAATAAAAAAGAGGGCTACTTAAAGTTAGCCCTCTTTTTATGTAATTAATAGGTAAATCTATTTTTTAGCCCACCACAATTTGGTTGCGTAAGTATCTCCACCTATAGATCCGGCAGCCGCTTCAACATTTGCTTTGTTAACAGTATATTCGTTGGAGTCGTAGCAAAGGCGAGGAACGATGTCTCCACCTGTTGCTTTAACAGGTACAAACGTATCTCTACACATAGGTAGTATATTTATTTTATGTTGTTAATATTTTTTATATTTTTTTATTGATAATAAATTTTTATAATTTTGTTTAATCTATTGATTTTAAGTAAGCTATGCTAATTTTATTTGTTTAATACCTTGAAGCATTATCTCTAATTAGCTGACAATAGAATTATTTATATTAGTCTCAATAATAAAAAAAGCCCTCAAAAGTTATTTTGAGGGCTTCATTAATAATATAAAAGCTAAGATTTACTTGTAGCTAACTGCAGTTATTTCCAAAACTTCAGCACCTACTCCAAATGAGCCTGCTTTAACAACAAATTTCCTGACAAACTGTATTTTCGAACCAACCTTCATCTTTCCATCAGTAGTCATATCTTTTGCAAAGGTATTTTTAGCATATTTCAAACCTAGATAGTTCTGAGTAGAAACAGCCCCATATGTTTTATGATTAATACCTGTAGGAGTTTGGTATAGATCATCCTCTACTTTAGTACCATTGTAATTGGTTATTGAGAAATATCCTGCAGGAGCACCCTCAGGAGCTTTACCAATTCCAAAAAAGAAAGCAGTCCCGGCTACCCATAGATCAGGGAGACGATAAACCTTTAATAGGGGAGAATACTCTACGATTTGATCCCAAGTATCTTCATACCACCAGTCACTATAGGTTCCTGTTGCAGCAGTATAGAAATCTTCTTGCTGTACTACAGCTTGAAATGTCTGAGTCCCCGGAAGTTCTTGATAAACTGTACAGAAAGAATCATCCATCTTTAAGGTAAAAGCATAGTTTACAAATGGTTTCAAATTAGTAAATGGAACTTCAATAGTAACTTCAGACTGCCCGGCAGGGAAATTAATAACAGTAGGAAGAGTGAAACATTTTGAAGTATCGTAGGATTCCTTAATAGGAATACTTACAGCTCCTGTTGATACATCCCTTTTAACTAAAACTTTTACATTTTTTGCCGATAGGGGAACAATATAAGTGCTCTGTCCTGTTTTAGGGAAATATGCTTTAACGCTTGTTGTGCTTTCCGCAGGAGAGACTACCCTCTCAACCGGAGTTTCCACACAAGCTGAAAAAAGGAAAAAGGATAATAATATTAATATTGATAAATAATTTTTCATGATTTTAATATTTAATAATTAATCAGTTACTCCATCAAGCATTCCTGTACCACTACCTGGGGTAATTGGAATTAAAGTCTGTCCGGGATTATTCTCTGTTATCCCTTTATTGGCATTCATTTCTCTTTGAGGAATTACTAATAAACGGACCATATTATCTGCTGCAAGATTAAACTTAAAGTCCTCTTCAAGTCCAAATGGTTTTGGTATTCTTGCATTGAACCTTACAATAGGCTTATTTAATCTTTGAGCATCATAGAATGAAAATCCTTCAAGCCAAAGCTCTACACGGCGCTGGAACCATACCTCATTAATAAAACCATTTATGTCCAAAGCCTTAGAGGAAAATGAAGGATCACGATATGTTTTAACCCAGTTCTCTAAAATGGTTTTTCCATCTGCAAGGGAGATACGGGCCTTAGCCTCTGCCTGAATTAACAACATCTCCTCAACACGCATCATACACCAATCTCCACCATTTGTAGCATCTGTTCCTAATCCATTATCATAGGCAGCAAACTTAATATTTGTATAAGGTGCCATGTCATCAAAAACTCCTTTAAATGATTTGGGAATATATGGAGATTCAACATTCTCATCAACCCACCATCCTTTGCGACAGTCAGAATCAGGAATTTTGCTCCAAAGCAGTTCATTTATTCCTCTCCACACAGCTACTTCACAGCAATATCCGGAGGCATTCAATGAGCACATTTGAGAGGGCCATGTAGCGTACTGGTCAGGAACGTTTGCCGGACTAATATACAATGCCCACATCCAGTTAGCTGCCGTAGCATTATTAAAACCAGGTTTACTTGCGTCAGCCTTAGAGAGAGGAG
>CAYSND010000048.1:2325-10247 GCA_964432305.1 uncultured Muribaculaceae bacterium
ATTTACCCTTGCCCTAACGCCTAATGCAACTGACTTATCAGGTCTGCTCTTATTACCGGCTCTATCATATCCTTCAAAGAGGGTTACTGCTTCATTAAGGTCGGTTAATATAAGATCATATACCTGCTGTACTGTTGCTCTCGGATTTTTACCTGCCTCTTCAGGGGTAGTTTTATCTGTTACAATAGGGACAGCTAATTTATCTTTATTCTCTTTATATCTAAACTGAAAATGTTGAACTAACTGAAAGTAAGCCCATGCACGATGTGTAAGAGCCATCCCTCTATATGCTTTAAGTTCTGCATTATCTGTAATAGACTCAGTGGTCAAAGTAGAAATTAACCCATTTGCTATCATTATATTTTTATAATATAAATCCCATTGAATTCGGGTGTTAGCATAGGTATATGTTCTGTTCTCTAAACTTGAAGCAACTGAAAACCAGTTATATCCGGTAGCAGGTGAAATAGCATCAGCTGCTTGTAAATCAAGGGATAATGCTACAGCAGGGTAACCAAAGTCGTCTGCTCTAGTCCCTCCAAACACAACACCGTTTCCAAAAAGAGAGGTAGAAAGACCTGCTAATTCTGCTTCAAGTGCTTTAGGGTTCATTTTGGCTACTAATGTTTTTTGTTCAGAAGTAACTGTTCCACCCTGTGGTTCTGTATTCAACTCCACACAAGAAATTGTAAATAAGATTCCGGCAGAGTATAGAAGTATTTTTTTAACTAAATTCATATCTTTTAATAATTAAATGTATTATGCATAATTAAAAGGTAATAGATAATCCGCCTGAAATGGTGCGAAGAGAATTATACTTATAAGAGCCTGCCCATCCTGTACCAAACGCACCATCCTGTCTTGGGTCTAGTCCTTGTCTCTTTGAGAATAGCCATACATTATCAGCTTGAGCAAATATTCTTAGCTTATGAATGCTAATTTTTTCTGTCCATTTCTTGGGGAATGTATACCCTAAAGAGATATTATCTATACTAAGATAATCAGAACTGATGAGGTATCTGGTTGAGTTCTGCTGGCGGGTATTATCTAAAGAGTTTAGACGAGGGATGTTAGAGTTTGGATTATTAAGAGTCCATGCTTTTAATATATCGAAATGCCAGTTACATCCACCCATATCAGACTGACCATTGTGCATTAACTCTTCATATCCGAAGTCATAAATTTTACCACCTAACTGATATCCAAACTGAGCTGAAAGATCAACACCATAAAGAGTTAAAGAGGTACTAAATCCTCCCATTAACTTAGCAAGTCCACTACCATTATTGTACTGAGTAGCGTTGGCATAAACATCTGTTAGTTCCCTTTCTCCTGTAGGTTTGCCATCATCACCTAATATATCCTTGTAATAGAGTGCTTTTCCTGTATTAGGATCAACCCCTGCATACTCTTGTAAATAGGAGTCAAAAATTGAACCACCTACAGAGATAATTGACCTTGAGTATTTTATACCAGTCTCGGCTACGTCAGGATGAAGAGATAGTATTGTATTCTTATATGATGTAGCATTAGCTGATACAGACCAATAAATATCTTTTGTCTGAACTAAAACTCCTGATATAAGTACCTCAATACCCCTATTCCTCATTGAACCAACGTTCATTGGAATGCTTGTATATCCATTGGAAGGAGCTACAGGCTGATTGTATAACATATCCCTTGTAACTCTGTCGAAGAGATCTACACTTCCTGTTATCCTATCACCAAAAAATCCAAATTCAAATCCAATGTTAATATTATTAGACTTCTCCCAGGTAATATTACGATTACCCTTGTATCCTAACTGTAGTGAAAAATCTCCATTACTGTTTTTAACTACAAACTGATCTAAATAAGGTTGAAGGTTTCCTAAGTCATCATTACCTTGAAGTCCCCATGATGCTTTTAATTTCAATAGGGAGATCGGTTTAATACCTTTTAAGAAGTTTTCGTTTGAAATAATCCAAGCTGCTCCTACACTTCCGAAGTTACCCCACCTTTTTTCCGGTGCAAAACGTGAAGAGGCATCTCTTCTATAAGAAGCAGAGAAAAAGTATTTTTCGTTATAATCATACTGTGCCCTAGCTAAATAACCCTGAGTTGCATAGTTGGTAGTATATGAAGAAGCAGTTGGTGAAGGGTTTTTACCATAGATTGCATTATCCAACTCTCCAATAAGCGGATTAAATATTTTCTGATTCCAACCATACAAACTCTGATATTTACGGGAATATGTTTCATAACCGGCTAAAATATCTACTGTATGCCCACTGAAGGTTTCTTTAAAGTTAGCAAGAAGCTGTTGGGTTACAGCAATTTGTCTTCCGTGAGAAACAGAAACTTGTCCACCGGAGGAGGCAGAAGAGCCATAGAAAGGGTTGTAAAGATTACTTGATCTTGCATTCCCCACTGTCATCCCAAGATTTGCTGAGATAGTAAGACTCTTAATAGGGGTAAAATTAGCATAGTATTTACCAGTAAAGTTATCAGAGATAGAACTATTTTTATTAAGTTTATGCTCAATAGAAGGGTTAGACATGGAGAGGAAAGATCTAGTAAAGTTAGTGCTTCCTGAACCATAGTCTACTATATACTCCCCAACTCTATTATCCATAATTTTGTTACCATCTTTATCCCTTACATAGAATGGATAAACAGGAGAGATCATACTCGTTACATAGAATATGTTTCCTGAAGAACCCCAACCCGGGTCACCGGAACCGTAAGGTGCTTTGCTTTCTTGATTAGAATAAGCTAAATTTGCTCCAACTTTTAACCATTTTTTAGCTTGATAATCTGCTTTTAGACGGGTAGATAAACGGGAGAAATTTGAACCTACAATAATTCCTGTATCATCCAAATAACCCATTGACATATAATAGGACAATTTATCAGATTTACCAGAGAAAGAAGCAATATACTCTTGACGGAGGTTATTGCCTTTAAAAAGTTCATTATACCAATTGTCAGGGGTATAAAAGTATGTTCCATCAGAATAACCAAGTGTTGCTGAAGGATTAATCTTTCCATTGGTACCTATAAGATATTCTCCGGTAGGAACGGTATAGATTTTATACCCGGTACCTTGGGAACTTGATAAATAATTATTGGCATATACATGTGAGTCATACGCAGATTGACCTATACCGGCACGGCTATTATATGCTGCCTGGTATAAAGTTTCAAGGTACATAGCCGGATCAGTCATTACATTGTAATTAGGAACAGCTCTGGCGTTGTTCCCTAAGCGGCTTTCAAAAGTTATTACAGCATCTTGTGAAACACCTCTTTTAGTAGTGATCATAATAACTCCATTCGCTCCACGATGTCCATAAATTGCAGCTGCTGATGCATCCTTTAAGACAGTAATAGATTCTATATCTGTTGGATTTATAGCACTTATACTTCCATCGTAAGGGATATTATCCACCACATACAAAGGAGAGTTACTTGCAGACATAGACCCGAAACCACGGATACGAATTGTTGCTGATGAACCGGGCTGTCCTGAACCTGTAATAGCCTGAACACCAGGAACTGCCCCCGCAAGAGCATTAGTGACGTTAGAAACTTGACGTTTTTCAATAGACTTAGAGTCCATTACGGAAGCTGAACCTGTAAAAGCTGCCTTTTTAGCAGTACCATAGGCAACTACCATCACATCTTCCAAAGCAATGGCATCAACAGGCAGAGCCGCATTAATAAGTGTACGATTCATAACTTGTGCTTCAATATTAGTGTAGCCAACAGAGCTAAAAATCAAAACACCATTTGCCGGAACTGATATGGAATAATTGCCATTATCGTCAGTAGCCGTACCCACCATTGTCCCCTTTACTTGAATGGAAGCGTAGGGAATTGGTTCTCCTGTAGATGCATCAGTAACAGTTCCTTTAACTTGTATGTTCTGAGCAAACAAAGTTGCTGTAAACAGAAGCAAAAGACCTGTCAAAAATAGTCTGATTCTTTTCATGTAAATAATTTTTTGGTTAATAAATTAAGTAATTAGTTAGTGATATATATAAGCATTTATATTTTAAATTAATGCAAA
The DNA here is from genome assembly GCA_964432305.1 of uncultured Muribaculaceae bacterium. Lineage (GTDB taxonomy): Bacteria > Bacteroidota > Bacteroidia > Bacteroidales > UBA932 > CAYSND01. The sequence continues at coordinate 6,377 of CAYSND010000048.1, forward strand.
TATAATTAATTTATGTTAAAAAAGCGATTTTTTTAAAATTCATTACATTTTTATAGAAATAAAAAAGGGGGCACAATAATGTGTCCCCCCTTGTTTAATTAGAATCACAACAATTATTTTGGTAATTTAGCTGTGATGGAGAGTAAACCTGCATAAGAAATAGACATATCTGTACTATCTTTTATTGCAAGGGTCATTCTATAAGTGCCACCCAATGTTAAAGCCGATATATTATATCTTATTTTGCATATAACATTATTGCTTCCTGCTGCAAATGTAACATTCGGGGCTGACAGTGAGAACTTTCCGGAAGCATCAGTTAAAACCATAGGGACAACGGCTTCCGATTTAGTATTCCCTCTGAACATTTCTATAGATATTGCACCATTATCAGCAGTAGAGAGGGTATGCACTAGAACCTTAGAAGTAAAAGCAGCATCTACTTTACCTAGAAGAGAGGGATCTATTGTAGGCTTAATTGCGTCTTGATTGCAAGATACAAGTAATATAGACGATAGTAGAATTATAATAAAATTAATATTCTTTTTCATTGTAATTAGTATTTAATAGATTATTAGGGATTCTGGTCGGTATTAATATCCATATTTTCATTTCCGTCAAATTCTTGACGAGGAATTAGAAGTGTAAACTCCTTAGAACCAGCTGTAGTTACTACATTTGCCAATTTCTGAGAATGGTTGGAACCTGGATAGTCTCTTGTAAACCCTAATTTAAGACGCTTAAGGTCAAATATTCTACCAGCCTCACACCAAAGCTCTATACGGCGCTGCAATAGAATTTCATCCATAAGGGTAACCGGAGCTGCATGGGTATCAGAGTTGTATGTTGCAACATCAGTCCTCGATGCAAGCCTTGTCGTCATGTCTATACCTCTTACTGAACCTAACTCTACAAGTAGAGCTTTAGCTCCGCCAAAGTCACCTGCACGACACTTAGCTTCTGCTTCAATTAAGAGCATCTCGTCTGCTCTTAGGTAAAGATAGTCTCCCGTATAATCAGTAGGATTTTTATAATAGTATTTCTTTTGCGCATAGGAGCGTGGACCTGTAGGTGTAATACCAAAAGTATCAGAATACCACCACGCCTTTCTAAGATCCTCATTTGGGATTTGGCTATAAAGCCATGCATCAATACACTTTCTTGAACGCACTCCATAGCCATTTGCTTTCTTAGCAGCATCTGTAGTACCCGGATCTAAATGGCAGAAAAGGGTCCCCCATCCGCCTGATATAGCCTCAGTAGTAATAACTTCGCCACCCCACATAACAGAAGGCATAGAAATATCATTAAATCCTGAGTATAAAAAGTCTCCTTTGGTTAACTGATATCCCACCCTTGCTTTTGCAGCAAAATCAGCAGCAACTGCCCATTTTTCTTCAACTAAAGAGATTTTTGCTTTAATTGCACAAGCCACTTTATAATCGATATGTGACTTATGTGCTCTAGTTGCTCCACCTTCTTCTGAGGATTTTAAAAGTGCTACTGCCTGGTCAATATCAGTATCTATTTGAGTATAGGTGTCAGAGAGTTTCCCACGAGGAGCTCCAATAACTGTTGGAGCAGTATAAATAGGAACCCCTGGTTTATCCTCATTCCCCTTATAAGTATCCTGGTAAAAAAGTGTAAGATAGAAATAAGAGTAAGCTCTAAGGGCCAATGCTTGACCCTTAATGTAGTTCTTCTCCACATCTGTACCATCTACATTATCTATTGATGCAAGAATATAATTGGCATTTATTATAATTTTATAATAAAAATTCCAAACGCCATAACACCTCCATGAGGAGGAGTCCCAACGACGTCGTATATCATACTTATAGTCAAAGTAGAACCATCCATTCCCTTGTTCGTTCTGTACGAAATCTTCACCCATTAGATCGGCAACAAGATTATGACATGCTATTCCATAATTCTGCTGTGTATTACCGGTGGTACCAAACCAACTACTGTTAGGGAGATATAATGCTTTGTATATACCATTTAAAGCAACCATTGCAGACTCCTTGTTCTTAAATATAGTCTGTCCCGAAACTTTTGATGTTGGAACAGTATCAAGAGCACTCTTATCACAAGAAGAGAGAGTCAGGGCTAATAATGCAAATAATAAAATTATCTTTTTCATATTTTTCAATTTATTTTTCAAGTTAGAATGTAATATCCAAGCCTAATGAGATTGAACGAGTAGGAGTATAAACATAATCTGTACCTCCTGTGAAATTATACTGAGGGTCCATACCTTTTAAGTAGCTAAAGAGCATAATATTATCTGCAATTGCTGATAATCTCACATTTCTTAGTCCTACCTTCTGAATCCATTTTTGAGGTAGAGAATAACCAAGAGTAACGTTCTTAATAGAGAAGTATGAAGCATCTATAAGATTATGATTGGTTGTTTGAGTATCAGAACCAAGCATCGGCATAGGTATATCAGTTATATCGCCTGGCTTTTTCCATGCTCTTAATAAATGCTTAGAAAGAGTATTCCCCTCATATAGAGGATCTAACAATGTAGTGTAAACTCCGTCAAGCATTTTACCTCCTATTGAATAAGTACATAACACGCTTAAATCAATATTTTTAAAGAATGTAAAAGTATTGTTAATAGAGCCGTAAAGAATCGGTATTCTACTCCCTGCAATCTCTCTACATTTAGATGCCTTAACCATATCAGTGGTTATATATGTTTTAGTTATATTTCCATCAGCATCCTTATCCCACACTTTATATAAAAGCTTTCCTGTAGTAGGATCAACACCTGCACCTACAGGGAGATAAAATGAGTTTAGAGTCTCTCCCACTTTAATTATATAATTACCTGAAGCTATCTCAGGCTTATCAGCTAAATTGAGTACCTTGTTTTTAACCGTTGAGCCCATTAAAGTCAAAGACCATCTAGCGTTTTCATTAGTAAGGATATCAGCAGCTATTGTTGTCTCAAAACCAGTGTTTTGCATGCTCCCTATATTCTTATCATAACCAGTGAAGCCCGCAGAAAGTGCAATAGGAAAATTCATTAACATATCGGTAGTTTTTCTATTATAATACTCAACAGCAAAAGAGAAACGTTTAAATATTCTTGCATCTATACCGATATTAAGATTTCCATTTTTCTCCCAAACAAGATCTTCATTTTGTAAAGAGGAAACATAGGCACCATTCCTACCTGCATTAGGGAGAGAAAGGTCATATAATGCCTGCCAAGGGTAAAATCCACCAACTGCATCATTACCTTGAACTCCATAAGAGGCTTTAACATTAAGATTATTTAACCATGTTAATCCTTTCACAAAATCTTCTTGACTGATTCTCCAATTTGCCCCTACTGACCAAAAGTTTCCCCAACGAGATGCTGGAGCAAAACGAGAGGATCCATCACGACGGAAAGAGGCAGAAAGGTAATATTTATCAGCATAATTATAGTTTAATCTTGAAAGATAAGATTCAATGCTGTAATTATCTTCGTATGAAGATGCATATAATGTAGTAGCAGCAGCATCAAGTTCATATAGACCTCCAAAGGGGAATCCACTCTTTCCTGCTCCAACAAATGCACTCTTATATGCATAAAATTCATGACCTGCAAGGAAATCTACGTTGTGACTTCCAAAACTGCGGTTATATGACAATAGTTGGTTAAACGTAAAACTTAGAGTGCGAGACAGGTATCTATAGGCTCTCCCTGAAGAACCGGCAGCATTTCCAAAATAGGGATTTGAATACGCTTTTTGAGTCTGATTTATATAGTCAAATCCAAATGTGGAAGAGAGTTTTAATCCTTTGATAGGTCCATGATCCAAATTTAATAACTCAGCAAAAGCACGTGCGCTAACGTTATCGTTAAGTAAAGAGA
>CAYSND010000049.1:0-10238 GCA_964432305.1 uncultured Muribaculaceae bacterium
GGTATCAGATGTTGTTACCCTTTCCCGCCCCCTTGAATATTATGGAGCTAATGATGAGTTAACAGGGAGAGATGTTCGTCCGAGGGAGATGATAATAGATGCTTGCAGAGCGGCTGACCCATTAATTAATTTTGCTGATTTTGATTCTGATAGAGATGGCAAGGTAGATTACATCTTTGTCTATTATGCCGGGTATAGTGAAGCGGAGGGGGGTATCCAAAATTCAATATGGCCTCACTCCTGGGGAGTGGATTCCTATTCTGTTTCGTTGGATGGAGTTAGATTAAGTTCCTACTCATGTGCCGCAGAATTATATGGAGCTACCGGAGGAAGCCCGGCAGGTATTGGGACTTTCTGTCATGAATTTAGTCACATGTTAGGTTTGATGGATCTATATGATGTTGATGGCGAGCAGAATGGATTAAGTTCAGGCCTATGGGGCAGTCTCGATTTAATGGATTTTGGCTGTTTTAATAACAACGGAAGAACCCCTCCATTTCTTGGTGCTGTCAATAGGGATATTTTAGGAATAGCGAATTTTGAGACTTTTACTATAGGCGAAAGTTGTACATTAACCCCTATTCATAAGGAGAGTAGAGTCTATAAGGTGGAGACCTCGATTCCCAATGAGTATTTTCTGTTTGAGGTGAGGAGTCAAAAAGAGTGGGATTTGCATATAGGGGGGAGCGGAATGGTGGTATATCATATCGACAAATCCGAGTTTCCTGCAGGAGCTGTAAGGGCTTCTGTCCGTTGGAAAAACAATATCGTAAACTCTTACTCCAAACACCAGTGTGCCGATCTGATTGAGGCTTACCCTGCCGCTACTTCTATACAACAAGTCTTCTTCCCGGGTACTATGGGGGTTTCAGAGTTTTCAACAAAGACCAATCCGCCGTTTATCGATTGGCAGAGCAAGGGGACAGGATTTAAGATTACCAATATAATCGAGCAGGGGGAGAATGTCTCATTTAATGTAGCCGAAGATAAGGAGGAGAGGTTAGCAAAAATATTATCTCACTCTATAACAGTTTTACAGACTCAGGCTACTATTTCGTGGGAGAGTGATATTAATGTAAATACGAAATGGGGGTTTAAGTGGGGAGTTAAAGGCGCAAATCCGAATGATTATACTCAAGTCCTAATTCTAAGACAGAAATACCAGATGGAATCTCTTTTACCTAGTACCGAATATTCTTGTGAAATCTTTAGTTTGGGTGAAAATGTCAATGGGGACACACTTAGAGTTAATTTTAGGACAATAGGGGTCTCTTCCCCATACCCTTTAATATATGGTCTGAAAAGCGAATATACTGTGGGAGATATTTTAGAGTTAAATTTGTTTAACCTTAATGAAGAGGCAAGATTGATAGAGTGGGTGGTCGATAACAAAACCATAACAGGGGGGAAAGTAGTATTAACTATGCCGGGCAAAATCGAAATCAAATGTATAATAACATACTCAAGTGATAAGAGTATAGAAATAATCACCAAAAAGATTTTGGTAAAAGATAAATAGATGAGAAACAGGATTAAACAGATAGGGTTTTATTCGACTATAATTATGTTATTCATAATTGTAGCCCTCTCTTCTTGTGATAAGCCAAGGATTATTATAGATTCTGATCAGAAAAGAGCCTTTTTAGTTAGTGAAAAGGAGGGGTATTATAGAAACGATGCAGCCATATTGCTTTTTGATGAGGAGCTACATCAAAAAGTCCTTAATAAAAAAAGGAGGCAGTTTAGAATACAATCAGATACGCAGAATGAGTTTATTAATATCGAGTTGGAGGCTTTTCCAAAGAGTGAGGGGGTGCATATTCTCACTAAATTCCATTATCGTAAATCTGATGCAGATCTCTCCATGACTATTTTATTGGAGTGCTCAAAACTTACCGAAGAGAAGATGTGGTTATGGAATAAAGAGAGCAAAATAGGTTTAATAGTACCTAAAAATTAAAAAGACCTATTGGGGTTTCCAACAGGTCTTTTTTAAGGATAAAGTGAGTGCTACTTCTTTGAGAACTCTACAGAAACTTTCCTGAATTCTTTCATAAGTTTGCTAAGCTCAAGAGCTGATTTTCTTGCGCGAGTACCTGCAGCCTTATTACCTTTTACTAATTGAGCTTCTGAGTTTGCTACAAAAACAGCGATCTCAGCATTAATTTTTTCAACAAGTCCTTTCATGTGTGTCTATGTTTTAGTGAATAAATAAAATTATTGTGCAAGTTAGATATTTTTTTAAATTAAATCAAAAAAAATCGCGTTTTTTCTTACTTTTGTGGCATTCAATCAACGATTTTTATAAAAATGAACCTAAATTTTAGTTTTTTAGAGATAATTAGTGCCTTTATGGTATTATTTGCGGTTATAGACATAACCGGATCTATTCCTATTATACTTGGATACAAGGAGAAAGGGAAGAAAATAGAGGCAGCAAAAGCAGCAATTATCTCTTTAATAGTTTTTATAGTTTTCCTCTTTTTAGGGGATGTGGTATTATCTATTTTCGGAGTCGATATCTCTTCATTTGCTGTAGCAGGTTCTATAATTATATTCATACTGGCAATAGAGATGATTCTCGATGTTGAGATTTTTAAAAATCAGGGACCGACTGATTCTATTACTATAGTACCTATTATTTTTCCCCTTATTGCGGGGGCAGGTTCTTTAACGACAGTCCTCTCTATTAGAGCTGAATATGCTGTGGAAAATATAATAATAGCTATAATCCTAAATATGCTTATTGTTTTCCTGGTTCTTTGGAAAATAGATTGGGCAGAGAAAATTTTAGGAAAAGGAGGAATATACGTACTTCGTAAATTTTTCGGTATAATCCTCCTTGCAATTGCTGTAAAACTCTTCTCGACTAATATAGTTACTTTGTTTTAGCCTTTTTTACCGGTGTTGCGGGCTCTTCCTTTTGAAACATCCCTTCTCTTGATAGAAGGTGATCAAGGTTTGCTAAGCCATAAATAATAACGGCATTTGCTACCGACGAATGATTTAGATAGTCAGGGAAGGCTTTATTATAAGTGTCCCTTTCTGTATGCCAAATCTCACCATAATTAAAATTATACCCCTTTACATCAGCATTACCAAGTGAGTATGTAGGGACTCCATTAACTTCAAAATAAGCGTGGTCTGAGCCACCGGGCTGTTTCGGCATTATCTTAGGTTTCTCAGCTTTGTAAACCTTAAATGGAAATTCGGGATTATATGAGACTAAAGGCTCACTTATTTTAACAAAGTCATCATACATTGCAGGTGTGACTGTTATAGAGGAGACTACTGTGGGACCACCATCTCTATTAAAATAGTTAGATATTTTAGGAAGGAGTTCCGCGTGGTTTTCTACCCAGTGTTTTGACCCTAATAATCCGAACTCTTCGGCAGACCAAAGGCAGAAGAGAATGGTTCTTTTAGGTTTAGCCCCCGCAAGTGCAAGCAGCCTTGCAGCCTCCATAGTAACCACAGTCCCATTTCCGTCATCCACAGCCCCCGTCCCTATATCATAAGAGTCAAGGTGCCCCCCAACCATTACATATTCATCAGGATATTCCGACCCTTTCATCACTGCAATTACATTATGGAATTTAACCGGACCGGGGAAGAAATGATTTCTTATATCAAATTCTAACTCAAAATATTGGCGTTCTTTAACTTTCTGTTCAATTATTTTATACTGGTGCTCATTAAGTTTAATGTCGGGTATAGAGGGTAGGTTATCCCAAGTAATGTTAAAGCAATTTTTTCTATCATAGAGTAGTCTGAGGGGGAGTGGAGAGGATTGAATAAATCCAAGAACCCCCGCATTTATCATTTCACGATAGAAGAGTGCAGGTTCGTCCAAAAGAGGGAGAAGCTCTTTTTTAGCATTTGGGTTCAAATTATTGTAGGCTCTGATTTCATTGTTTTTCTTTACAATATCCTCATTTTTAGCAATAATACCTGCTCTCGCGGAATCTGCTTTGGGTGACCAGTCGATTGGGAACCCATCAGAGGTGCCTGTTATTAGAACCCACGCCCCTTTTAGTGCACCCTTCATCCTTTCAAACTCCCCTTTGGTTTTAGGCTCCATTAGAACTTGTCCCCTCTGAACTCCTTTGGTACCCGAAGTATATGAGGGAGTAGAAAAGTGTAAAATCATCCCATCTTCACTTAACATTCTTCCAAACCACGGACCGCGATTGAACCCTACAGCGAGTTCTCCCACCTCCTCCACCTTAACCTCATATCCCCAACTTTCAAATTGCATTGCAGCCCATTTTTCAGCATTCTGGAGTGCATTTGAACCAACGAGACGCCCTCCGATTCTATTGCTGAGGATATCAAGTTGCTGCATTGTTGTGTTATTGCTCTTACCAAGCTCCAACACCTTGTCGATTATCTCCGATTCGCTTTGGGCAGAAATGGAGAGGGTAAGAAGAGAAATAGCGAAAAGTAAAATTAATCGTTTCATAAGCATATATTATTATTTAATTATTAATGGCGGTTCCTCATTAGAGTAGTCGTCTATCCTTCCTTTACTGAGGTATTTATTTGATTCTTTAGCAATTACTCCGGAAAGGAGAACAAGCGCTATAAGGTTTGGAATAGCCATAAGGGCATTAGTACAGTCTGCCATATCCCAAACTAATTTCAAATTGATAGATGAACCAAAGAAAACGGCTATAACCCATATTATCCTATAAGCCGGAATACACCTTTTCCCTCCTAAATACTCTATGCACCTCTCTGCATAATATGACCAGCCTAGTATAGTAGAAAAGGCAAAAGTCAATATTCCTACTGTTAGGACAATAGGTCCAACGACAGGGATTACACTAAATGAGGCTTTTGTAAGAGCTGCGCCGTGTGAGGCATCTATTCCGTTGGGAGCTATAACACTACTTACAAGTACTAAACCTGTAAGAGCACAGATAACCACTGTATCCCAAAAAGTTCCGGTAGATGAGACAAGAGCTTGTCTTACCGGATTTCTTGTTTTGGCAGCCGCGGCAACTATGGGAGCCGACCCGAGACCTGACTCGTTGGAGAAGAGTCCGCGTGCTATTCCGAAACGGCAAGCCATCATAATGGTACTTCCTGCAAACCCACCCGCGGCGGCTTGAGCAGAAAAGGCAGACTTGAAAATAAGGGCAAAAGTTTGACCTAGATATTGAAAGTTAATTCCCAAAATGACCAAACATCCTAATATATAGAATAATGCCATAAAAGGAACTAAAATGCCACAAACGTTGGAGATCCCTTTTACCCCGAAAATAATTACTAAAGCTACTAATAAAGCAAGAATCCCCCCTGTTAAATATGGTGAGATATGGAAAGTTTCGTCCATAAGGAGCGAAATGGAGTTTGCCTGTACCATGTTTCCTATTCCAAATGCTGCGAGTGCTGCAAATATGCAGAAAAGAATAGCTAACCATTTCATCTTTAAGCCTCTCTCTAAGGCATACATTGGTCCCCCAAGCATGGTACCGTCCTTTGTTTTAACTCTGTATTTTACCGCAAGCAAACCTTCTCCATATTTAGTGGCAATACCTAAAACACCGGTCAGCCAACACCAAAACACAGCACCGGGACCTCCAAAAGAGACGGCAGTGGCTACCCCTACTATATTTCCTGTTCCTATGGTGGCAGCTAATGAGGTCATTAGAGCTCCAAATTGACTAACATCGCCGGTGGAGTCAGGATCCTTTTTAACAGAGAGTTTAATCCCAAGCCATATTTTTCTTTGTGGAAATTTTAGTCTTATGGTTAAAAAAAGGTGAGTTCCGAGGAGCATTATTATCATAGGCCACCCCCATAATGTGGAAGAGACTTGAGAAACGACTTCTGAAAATGTTAATAGAGCCATAAGGTTTAGGTATTGGTTATGTTTGACAAAGTTAAAAAATCTTATATTTGCAGTCAATAATTTTAACAAATATATGAAAAGATTTTACTATTTAATACTATTAATAACTCTATCGCTTTCTACACTAACAAGTTGTGATAAGATTACCGGGGGAAAAGATGAAATCGTAGATAAGGACGCTAAAGCGTTTCTTAATTCAGCTATGAAAGAATACTACTATTGGTATAAGGATATCCCTACTACTCTTGCAGTTACTCCGTCCACTACTATTTTCGATTATTTTGATGCCATGTTAGTTAAGAGAGACAGGTGGAGTTGGATGACCACAGGAAAGCATTGGAATGAGTCGGAGACAGGTGTTTATGTAAGTTATGGCGCCTCCATAGGGCAGCCTGTAGAATACTTTAAAGACTATGACTTAAAAGTGAGATATGTCCATTCAGGGTCTCCATTTGATAAGATCGGAGTAAAAAGAGGGTGGACATTGACACATATCGGTGGAGTAGATGTTATGACTCTTATTAAGAATAAAACATTTAACACAGAGTATGGCAAACCTCAAAATTCATTTACTTTTAGGGATCTTGAGGGGAAATCAAACACTTATGATGTTACTGCCACCACCATCTCTACCCGTTCTTACCTTAAAGCACAAGTCTTTACAAGTCAAGATTTCTCAGGTCTTACATCTCCGGTGGGGTATTTTAACTATTTAACTTTCAATGCCAATATGCTTGAAGACATAGATAATGCCTTTACCCTCTTTAAGAATAGTGGAGTTAAAGAGATGGTACTTGACTTGAGATATAACGGTGGGGGAGATTCTAGAGCTACCTCTCTCCTTGCAAACTATCTTGCTCCGCAATCTGCTGAAGGTAAGATATTGGTCTTCAGACAGCACAATGATAAACATCTCGAACTTAATAAGAAGAGCGAAGTTCCTATTAAAAGAGCCGCAAATGCACTTAACCTCTCCCGACTCTTCGTTATTACCGGAAGCGGCACTGCCTCTGCAAGTGAGATTATAATAAACGGACTTCAACCCTTTATGGAGGTTATAGCTGTAGGGGATACCACTTATGGTAAACCTAACGGAATGTATGCTTTCCCTTATCCGGAAGGGACAGAGAGCGATTATTATGGGAAAGCAGAGTATGTCTATCTTCCTATCTGTTTTTACTCGGTTAACTCCAAAGGGGAGGGTAACTATGAGAATGGTATAATCCCGACAAGATATAGTCCTGATGACATCTATACTGACTGGGGTACCAAAGAGTATTTAACTAAAGCCTGTTTGACATATATTACTTCAGGCTCTTTCCCTCCATTACCGGCTAGTCTGCAAGCTTTAAAAGAAGAAACCCCCGGTACTCCGATTTTCAAGGGGAGAATCCCTCTTCCCGAAGATGCCAAGGGGTATGGTAAAGATATCGTGCGTCTGCACTAAGCGACACTACTTCTCAAAAGAGTATTTTTTACTGTAATCAAGCATCTGTTTCAGATAATCGTCATAATATTCAAGACGATAGTCGATGGTTTTCCCATCTTGTTCAACAGGTACGATTTCAGGGTTTATAAATCCTCCATAAGGTTTTAACTCAAGTGACTCGTATCTCTCTTTGACCTCTTTATGAAGGTCATAGTCGATATTTATAGCATATTTCTCAACCAAAGCTTTTCCGGCTTTATAATCTCCTTCAGATTTAATTCTCTGCATTTCGGCAAGTAGTTCTCCGAAGAGGTTACGCAGTTTATCATAATCGTTTATTACAAAGAAGGTTTTTCCATCTCTTACCCTCTTCTCAATTATATTTTCGGAGAGTCCTTTTTCATAGCACCATTCGGAGATAAGTTTGCGGTTCTGCATGTGTGCCTGAGTATTGGTCTTTCCAAGTTCAATTCGCACAAACTGTGTAAAGAGCCCGTTGCGGATATAGGAGTTATATTCAGACTTGTATGCTTCCATATTAGGGAGGATGCCGAGTTCCACCATCTTAGGATCTGCAATATAGTACAATGCAAAGAGGTCTGCTCTCGACTCTTCAAGCGTTGAAGAGAAGTCCGCAAGTGCATTTGGAGGGGTGCCAGGAAGGAGCTGACCTGAGCCATGTCCAAGACACTCATGAAGATCTGTATGTAGATCACTTGTTAGGGAACCATATTTTTTAGAGAGCTCAATCTCTTTCTCATCCCATGCAAACTCTTTTAACATACTCTTTGGAGACTCTTCTGCTGCTTTATCATAAGCGGCAGTAATGTTGGCAATGGTAACTGATTTAGAACCATGCTCTTTCCTTATCCAGTCAGCATTTGGAAGGTTAATCCCAATAGGGGTAGCAGGGTAGCAGTCCCCTCCGAGGCAGACTACGGTAATAACCTTTGCAGAGACCCCTTTAACCTCTTTTTTCTTAAAATTAGGATTCACAGGGGAGTTATCTTCAAACCACTGAGCATTATCAGAGATAATTTGAGTCCTTTTAGATGCCTCATTGTCTTTGAAATTTACAACAGCCTCCCATGTGGCTTTCATACCGAGAGGGTCATTATAGTCTTCGATAAAACCATTAATAAAATCTATCTCTGAAGATGTATCTTCCACCCATTCGACATTATACTCATCCCATGTCCTAAGGTCCCCGGTTTTATAATAAGAGATTAGTTTTGCGATATAACTCTTCTGAGTATCGTTTTGGGCGACAGCCATTGCTTTTTCCAAGTGCCCCACTATTGCTGTAATGGTTGGACCATAGAGCCCGTCTATTTTATAAACCTCTTCAAAAACTTTTCCATCTTTCTTAACTAATTTACTATTAAGTCCATAAGAGATAGGCTGAGGGTCTTTTGGATTACGTATTTTGGCATAATATGCTTCAGCCTCTTTTCTGCTGACTCCGTCATAAAAGTTGACAGCCGATGCGAGAAGAAGATCTTTTTCTTTTCCTGTATATTTCCTCTGTGAATAGAGATTCTTATCGAAAATTATAGGTAGAAGCTCTGCCTGAACCTCATTTGAAATATTAACGGCACTCATAAGTTCAGCAAAGTATTCCAGTGTGCAAGTAGGAATAATTTTATCTTCAGCATAGTGATGATGTATCCCGTTACTAAAGAATACCCTCTTGGCATAGACTAGGAAGTTTTTGTAGTTATCAGACTCTTTATCCCCCTGATAATTCTCAATAATGGACTCAAGAACTCTTCTAACCTTTAGATTATACTTAAAATTCTGATCCCAAAGTATGTCTCTACCCGATTTAGCTGCTTCACTAAGGTGATAAATATACTCCTTTTGAGCGAGAGTCAGCTCCTCCCAGCCCGGCACTTGATAGCGGATAACTTTGATATCTGCAAACTCATCTATCAGATATTTAAAATCTGTAGAAGCATTACTGTTTTTGGTTTTGGTGCCGCAGGAACATGCCAAAACGCTAACTCCTGCAATTAATAGCATAGTTTTAAAAATTCTCATATTGTTTTAAATCAGTTTATTGTTGTTCATTTCTTCGGAAAAGACTCCTGACGAAATCAAATACTTTTAGAGTAGAATTTGCAAAAGTATTTCGTGCTGCCAAATATGACAATCCTGAGTAAAGTATCCTTTTTGGTGTCATATACTCTCTAAGCGATCTAACCTGATAGGAGATCATTATCTCTTGATGTTCTATTTTAGAACAGAGGATGCGTCTCTGATATTCAAGGTCTTTTATCCCCTTGATATCACAATATTTATAACCGGTGTTTTTATTTTTTGTCCCCATCGCTTCTCTTGTCAAATAACATTTTAACAAATAATCTTACCATACTGTCTGTAAAGAGTCTCTCCTTAAATATAAACAGTACACCTACTACTGCTAAACATATACCGAAAGTAATCAGATTAGCTAAAGTCTTAGAATCAAGTAAAAGTTCAATCCAAGAACTTAATGATGAAGCAAGGAAGGCAAACGCAATCCCACAAAGAATAATGATAATGAGATAGAAAATGAGTCTGTTGAAGATGGTGGCAAGGTTCTTGGCTAACGTAAGCTTCCCCTCATCAAGTTTCATGTTCAGATACTCTTTGGTTGACGATCTTAAATCATCAAAAGGGTTTTCTTTTTCTTCCATAACTTTTATTCGCTAGTTACATTCTTAGCCTCTGACTCTGCCCCTTCAGATTTCATCTTCCCCTTAAATTTTTCGAACTCTTTATCAAAGCCCTCTTTAATCTTCTTTCGAGTGTTTTCACCTGAATCGGGTGCTAATAAAACTGCAGCCACAGCACCTAATATGGCTCCGCCAATAAATGCCAATAAATTTTCCCCTTTCATAAATAGTAATTTTAGTTGTTCTACAAATATAGTCTTTTTTCTTCTTAAAGAATTAAAATATCTATATTTGC
>CAYSND010000050.1:0-10164 GCA_964432305.1 uncultured Muribaculaceae bacterium
ATAATTGAATTGGATGCAAATATAGCATTTTAATTATAAAAAACAGATATTTTTTTACAATCCAATACCATAATAAAATACTGATCCATCAGGATAAACTCCTTCAATTAAGACTGATCTCCTCGATTTCTTTACAATAGCTGCCACCTCTGAGGGGGTAGAAACTATATTATTGTTTACAAAAGTTATAATAAAACCCTGTTTTATCCCTGCATCCCGCATTTTTCCCTTCTCTATCTTAGCCACTTGTACTCCCCCTTTCAAATCAAGAGATGAGAGATCTTTCTGAGGTGCCGGAACAAGCTCTGCACCGAATAAGTTAATCTTATCCTGCATATTATAAGCTTGAATATCTTGTGTCTCTTTCCCAATAAGAGTAGCTGTCAATTCCACCTCATTGGTTCCTCTTAAAACGGTAAGTTTTATTTTATCTCCGGGTCTGAAACTATTAATTTTTTCCTGAACTACTGCAGGTGTTTTAACTCTGTCGGAATTAATTTTAACCAATACATCCCCTTTTTTAATCCCCGCCTTATCAGCTGCCCCTCCTTTAACTACCTCAGCTATATATGCCCCCTCAAGTGTGTTTATATTATTCTCCTTAGCAAAAGAATCTGAAATTCCTTGCATTGAGATCCCTAAGAGAGCTCTCTGAACTGTGCCGTAATCGATTAAATCGTCTGTGATCTTCTTCATAATATTTACAGGAACTGCAAAGGAGTACCCTGCATAAGAGCCTGTATTAGAGATAATGGAGGTATTAATACCGACAAGCTCCCCTTTTGTGTTTACCAACGCTCCTCCACTATTTCCGGGATTAACTGCTGCATCTGTCTGAATAAATGATTCAACTTTATACTCACCATCGTTAGAAGGGATTGAACGTCCTTTTGCACTAACTATACCGGCAGTAATAGTTGAAGTTAGACCGTAAGGGCTCCCTATTGCAAGCACCCACTCCCCTAACCTCAAAGCATCCGAATCTCCTATAGGGATAGTAGGGAGGTTCTCAGCATCTATCTTTAAAAGTGCTATATCTGTTGCAGGATCAGCACCTATAATTTTTGCTTTGAAAGTTTTATTGTTGTCCATCATAACTTCAATATCTGTAGCTCCTGAAACAACATGGTTATTAGTGGCAATATATCCGTTAGGGGTAATTATAACCCCCGAACCACTCCCCATTTGCTCACGAGGCTGTGACTGTCCGCCATATCCGAAAAAATAATCGAGTATGGATGGTGGTATCATTTTACCCTCACTTCTTTTGACAACTTTGACAAAAACGACAGCTTGAACTGACTTTTCGGCAGCATAAGTGAAATCCGGGAACTCTCCGGAAAATGAAACATTGCTGACTTTATTTGGAGAATCGGAATAAACGAATGTGGATTTGTTATCCTTTTGATTAGACTTTACCACAACAAAAGAGGTTAAACCCCCTACAATTGCCGCTAACACAATAATTAAAAAATTCTTTTTCATTTCATTAAAAGTTTAATTTCTTAGATGAAAACTCAAATTATATGCCAAATAATTATTATATTTGTCGTCTAATATTATATGTCTTATGAAATTTACAGTATCAAGCTCAGAGCTTTTGCACGGATTACTTTCTGTTTCGAGAGTTATATCCACGAAAAACACATTACCTATCCTTGATAACTTTCTGTTTGTATTGAAAGAGAATTGTCTTGAAGTAACAGCTTCAGATTTGGAAATGACCATTAGAACAAACATTAATATCGAGGATGTAAATGAAGAGGGGGAGATTGCGGTACCTGCAAAACTCCTGACAGATTCCTTAAAAGAGTTTCCTGACCTTCCTTTGACATTTGAGACTAATGAAAGGGAGAATGTACTTGAGATTACCTGGTTGAGCGGAGCCTCTAAAATTCCATTTTTCGATGCGGATGAGTACCCGCTTACTCCAAGTAAAGCGGATGATTCCATTAGTATAAACATCCCTGCCAATATTCTTCTTTCAGGGATAAATAACACCTTTTATGCTACTGCTGATGAGGAGTTACGTCCCGTCATGAATGGGATCTTCTTCGATATAAAACCTGAATCGGTTACTTTAGTAGCATCTGATTCTCACAAGCTTGTATGCTATTCAAGAAATGACATCAAATCAAATGACACCTCATCTTTTATACTCCCTAAAAAACCTGCTTCCATATTAAGGTCACTTCTTCCTAAGGTAGATGATATGGTAACAGTTAGTTTTAATCAGAAAAATGCTTGTTTTGAGTTTGAAGGGAGTTTCTTAATTTGTCGTCTTGTGGAGGGAAATTACCCTGCTTATAGATCAGTTATTCCTAAAAACAACCCTAATAGGCTTGTAATAAACAGAGTGGAATTATTGAATGCAGTTAGAAGAGTGGCAGTCTGCTCTAATCAAGCTACAGCTCATGTAAAACTCTCTCTCTCATATAATAACCTTATAATTTCCGCTCAGGATTTAAGTTTCTCCATCTCGGCACATGAGACATTGTCTTGTCAGTACGAAGGAGATAATATGGAGATAGGATTTAAATCTACATTTTTGACTGAAATACTTAGTAATCTCACATTTGAAGAGGTACGTTTGGAGTTGTCCGATCCGTTTAGAGCAGGTCTGATACTCTCAGCCGGGGAGACAGATCCCGAAGAGGATATCTGCTCGCTCATAATGCCTATCCGTATTCCTATGTAATTTTCTAGATATGGAATTAAATCTTAAAAACCCACTACTCTTTTTTGACATTGAGAGTACAGGGTTAAATGTAGCTACGGATAGAATCGTAGAGTTGTGTGCAGTTAAGGTTATGCCTAATGGGGATACAGAAATCAAAACACGTAGGCTTAATCCTACTATTCCCATCTCTCCTGAGGCAATGGCTATCCACGGAATTTCAGATGAAGATGTAAAAGACTCCCCCACATTCGCACAGGTTGCCAAATCTCTTGCTCAATGGATGGCAGGGTGTGATTTCGCGGGATACAACTCCATAAAATTCGATGTCCCTATGCTGGCAGAAGAGTTTCTTAGGGCAGGTATAGAGTTTGATTTCAGAAAAAGAAAGCTTATAGATGTTCAGAATATTTTCCATAAAATGGAGCAACGTAATCTGAGTGCGGCATATAAGTTCTATTGTCAGAAAGAGTTAGAAAACGCCCACTCGGCCGAAGCCGATACATTAGCTACTTATGAGATACTAAAGGCGCAGCTCGACCGATATCCTGAATTGGAAAATAATATGGAATTTCTTGCCGACTTCTCATCCAAGTCGAAACTACTTGACTATGCCGGAAGGATTATCCTAAATGATAAAGATGTTCCTGTCTTTAATTTTGGGAAACATAAAGGGGTGCCCGTAACTGATGTACTTACCAGGGAACCAAGTTACTATGCTTGGATTATGAATGGTGATTTTACACTTGACACCAAGAAGGTTTTAACTGAGATCAAACTCTCTATGAGATGAATATAATAATTGCCCCATATAAAGAGGATTTTTTTAGGATACGCCCTGACTCCTCTCTAATTAGGGCAATATCAGATTATTTCATACCCGACTATGTTGACTCTATCTCTGTTGTACCCATCCTCTGTATAAAGACACATCGCCCAGGTAAGGCGTTAGCTCCCCGATTCGTAAATAGATATCTAGATGGTTACTCCTTCGGACTCTTTTTATACCCCGAGCTTTCCGATTCGATAATAAGCAATCGGGATTTTGTAGCCAACTCCCTTGATTATACCTCTATTGTTCCTAAGGAGATGAAACCCCTCGATTCAGAGTTTAATCTGGCTGCCTCCCTCTCTATGCAAGTTAATGATGAGATAATATTTAGGGATTTAACTCTTCCTTCCAAAGAGTCTGTTTATGAAAGAATCTCCTCTATTTCACACTATTGTTCTCTACGAATAGGGGATTTTATAGCATTTGAATTGACTGAACCGATTAGTGTTAATTCAGATGATAGAATATCTATTAATCAAAATGGAGAGAGGGTCATTGATCTCCTTCTGAGGTAGCTCTCCCCTTTTTTACCTTTTCAGCAGCTGAATGTGCTGCTAAACTTGCAGTAGAAAAGGCTATCTGTAGATTATACCCACCGGTATCTCCATCGAGATCCATTACTTCTCCTGCAAAATATAGTCCCGGGACAAGTTTGGATTCCATTGTCTTTCTCGAAATATTATCAAGCGAAATTCCCCCTGCAGTTACTACTGCCCTCTCATAACCGACATAACTCCTTATCTTGAAATTCCAATTTTTTAACTTGGAGGGTAAATTAGTTAAAGTAAGCCCCGGCACTCCATCCATAAATGGCTCTATTAACGCTTTTGGAAGTAATAGGTTTAGAAGTACTTTTATTAAGGGCTTATCCTTTTTATCAGCTTTATACTGCCTAAGGTACTTCTTTTCCATTAGAGTGGAGAGTTCTCTTGTGATTCGACTTGAGAGTTCTTCTATGGTGATAGCAGGTTTTAAGTCTATTGAGATCTCTACATTCTCCCCATTCATCAATGCTTTAACTCCCCTTCTACTGACTCTAAATCCCAATGCTCCCTCTATCCCCCCCTCTGTAAAGGTCATCTCTCCAAATTCAGATTGGACATTATTACCATTTACGACAAGTGTTAATTTTACATTAGTCAGGGTAATTCCCACAAGGCGACTATCTAGATTATACTGCTTTAAAGCTGTTAAAGAGGGGGAGGTCGGAACTATCTGATGTCCTAATTGGGATGCAAGCTCGTAACCAGAGCCGTTAGAGCCGGTAATAGGATATGAGAGTCCTCCGGTAGCTAATATTACAGCAGAGGCCGAATATAAATGATCTATTAAAACTCCTACAGGAGATTTTTCAGAGGCACCTCTCGATTCGAGAGCTTGGAGATGGAAAAGCCCGCTATTATCACTACTTATTTTTATTATTTCGGTGTTATAATGAATAGTTACCCCTTTTTCTGTCAAATATTTAAGTAAAGTTTTAACTACATCTTCACTTCTATCGGATTCGGGGAAGATACGATGTCCCCTCTCCTCTTTCGTACCTAGCCCTAATTGATTTAAAAAAGAGATAGTATCAGTGTTGGAAAAGGAGTAGAAAGCAGTTTTAAGATATGATGGGTTTGGGTGAATATGTGTGGAGAACTCCTTCCATGGAAATGTATTAGTTATATTACATCTCCCCTTTCCTGTAATTAACATTTTAAGACCGCACCTGTATTTCCTCTCGATTATTAATATGGATAACCCCATTTCAGCTATCCTAGCAGCAGCCATAAGACCTGCTGCCCCACCCCCTATTATTATAATATCTGCTTTTTTCACATTACAAAGATAAATTAATTATTACATTTGCGTCGTTTTTCGCCTCTTTAGCTCAGCTGGTAGAGCAGCTCATTCGTAATGAGCAGGTCGTGGGTTCGAGTCCCATGAGAGGCTCTAATTACTTAAAAATAAGCGAGAAAGTAGTTTCATTTTCATTAGAAACTTTAAGCTTTAGAACTCCATTGTGTTGTCTCATTATCTGTCTCGAAATGGATAACCCTATCCCTGTACCTGTCGTTTTGGTAGTAAAAAAGGGAACGAAGATATGTTCCTGATCCTCTACCGATATAGGGAGACCATTATTTGAAATCTCTATTATAACATCTTCGGAAGGTTTATCTATATAGGTTTTTAGAGATAACCAACCCTTTTTATCCCCCATCCCTTCTGACATTGAGGCTAATCCATTATTGATAATATTGACTATTACCTGTGAGACAAGATTCTCATCGGCGTATATCATTATCTCATTATCACTATACTCTACCAAGGGGTTTATATTACACCTCTCCATATCATCTTTTGAAAGGGTCAAAACACGATGAATTAAATCTTTTACATAAATAGGTTTCCTATTTGGTTCGGGAAGCCTCGATAATCTCCTGTAAGACTCTACAAAAGAGATTAAACCTTTGGAAGTCTGAGAGATAACATTTAATCCATGAGATATCTCATCTATTTTTATTTTATCTCTGTTTTTTCCACTCTTTTCTGCCTCATTTATCATCATCAGCATAGTATCACTCATAGATGAGATAGGGGTAACATTATTCATAATTTCATGGGTGAGAACTCTGATTAGTCGTGTCCATGACTCCATCTCTTTCTCCTCTAACTCTCTACCTATATCGTTAATTGCTACTATTTTAAGGTGTTGATCCCTTAAGTTTATGTGAGAAAACTTTAGTGAAAGTTGTAATTTTCCACTTTCGTTAAAGAGAGAGACGATTTTCCCCTCATCCGATTCTTCTTCCAAAAATGCCTCATATAGAGATTCATCTATTTTTTTTATTTGGGCTATATGGGTAAAAACTGTAAGACCGAGAAAGTGTAAGGCTTTTTCATTACAGTGTATTATCTCCCCCTTATCATTCATTGTAATTATGCCTGTAATAACATTTTGGAGCATAAGCTCGAAATATTTCTCCTGCTCACGCACATGCATCTTTTCCGAGGCAAGCATATCATTAATTCTATTCAAAGTATTTATAAAGAGGGTATTATAAGCATCTCCCCCTTTGTCCCTAAAACGATAAGAAGAGTCATTGTTCTCCAATGCGTTCAACATATATGAGAGTTTAGAGGTATTGCTTCGATACTCTCTTATCAGAACTATCAAGAAGATAACGACTAAAACAAGAGCGACTGCTGCAATATAATATTTCTCATAAACTAATAAGAGAGCAGCACCTGCAGAGGCTCCAATCAGGGAGAGTAGATATATAATAAGCCTTGCTCTCATTAGAGTTCGTATTTTTTAAGTTTATTGTAAAGTGTCTGACGGGTAATTCCAAGTTGGGTTGCCACGGAGGAGAGGTTTCCACCATGCTTTTTCAGGGCATTTCGAATCATATTGCACTCCATCTCTTCGAGGGTAGAATCATTGTCATAAACTAAGGGTGACCCCTCTTCAGAGGTGGTATTGCGCACCAAAAGGAAATCTTTCTCTTGAAGGCTCCCTCCATCACTCAAAATCACCCCTTTCTCTATGGAGTGCTGCAGTTCGCGAATATTTCCACTCCACCTATACTCAGAGAGTTTTTCGATTGCAGCAGGGTCAATATAGGTTATTGTTTTTCCATATTTTGCTGCATACCTCTTAAGGAAAATCATTGCCAGAGGGATAATATCCTCTCTCCTCTCACGAAGCGGAGGAAGGGAGATATGGATTGTATTGATTCTATAGAGGAGGTCTTCTCTGAATAGCCCCTCTTGCACCATCTGATTTAAATCTCGGTTTGTAGCAATTATTAGTCTGATATCTATGGGGGTTACACGATTGCTTCCGACCCTTACTATCTCTCTGCTTTGGATAGCTGTAAGGAGTTTTGATTGTAAATGAAGTGGGATATTTCCTATCTCATCTAGGAATAGGGTTCCGCCACTTGCCACCTCAAATTTCCCTGCCCTGTCACCCTTGGCATCAGTAAATGCCCCTTTGACATGTCCAAATAACTCACTTTCAAAAAGGGATTCGGGGAGGGAGCCTATATCGACCGAAACCATACTCTCCCCATGCCTGGACGAGAGACGGTGTATTTCTCTTGCCAAAACATCTTTTCCGGTCCCATTCTCCCCTGTAATTAGTACAGAGGCATCTGTACGCGCCACTTTAGCCACCATTTGGCGTAGCTCCGTCATTACAGTTGTATTGCCCCAATACATATCTGATTCGGGCTTTATCTCGTTTTTTATCTCTTTTAACTGTTTAACCTGACTCTTAGAACTACTCAACTCGTAGGCAGCCATAAGCGTTGCAATAAGTTTTGCATTGTCCCAAGGTTTGACGACAAAGTCAAAGGCTCCGCTTTTCATGGCATTTACGGCAAGATTTACATCAGCGTATGCAGTAAAAAGTACCACTTCAGAACAAGGGGAGTATTTTTTTATTTCAGAGAGCCAATAAAACCCCTCGTTCCCCGTATTTATTCCGGCGTGAAAATTCATATCGAGCAATACCACATCAAAAGGGGTGGTCGTGATGGTCGAGACAATAGAATTTGGGGATTGCAACATCTTTACCTCTTTGAAGTAAAGGGGAAGGAGCATCTCGAGAGCTGATAAAATCGCTCTATTATCATCTACTACTAATATTGAACCTTTTTTACTCATATTCCTTACAAAGGTAGTTTTAAAGTCTAATTATTTTACATTAGGTGTAAAAATTTTTGACACTTTAAATTTTAATATTTTACTTTATCTGCTTGAAATCAGGGTGTTATAAATGAGGGCATATTTTTGGCACATATAATAAGCGAATAATAACATACCGAATATGAGAAGATTACTTTTAATAATTATTTCACTTGCTATAGCTCCTTACATTTTGAGTGCCCAATATAAAACATGGAGTCTTAAGGAGTGTATGCTTTATGCTATAGAGAACTCCCCTAAAACTAAAATACAAGAGGCATTAAATGAAGATAGAAAAATAGATAATAGAGAAGCGTACCTGAATTGGTTACCATCCGTATCGTGGCAGACAGGAGCCAACTCCTATTTTGGACGCTCTATTGACCCTGAAACCAATACTTACACCACAACAGCTTCCTTTAGCAATAGCTACTCTTTATCAGCCTCATACTATGTTTTCAATGGTTTTTCGACTGTAAATAATTATAAGATATCGAGGATAGCAATGCTCTCCGGAGTGCAAGAGCAGCAGCAATTAGAGAATGATATCTGCCTCCGTGTCATTCAGGCATACTATAATCTCCTCTACAGAATAGGAATGGTGGAGATTACTAAAGAACAACTCGACGAGAGCAGTAAGGCTCTTCATCAAACCAAAATCATGGAGGAGTTGGGATTAAAAGGGCATTCGGATGTTCTACAGATGGAGGCTCGTGTCGCCACTAATGACTATAATTATGTAAAAGAGCAGAATAATCTCTCTGACGCTCTTCTCACTCTTAAAAGCATAATGTACCTCCCTAATACAGAGAGATTGGAGGTTGATACAAATATAGTCCCTATCGTTGACCCATTTTTAGCCCCTGTCGCATCTGATCCTCTCTTTCAATCTGCCATTATGGAGCTACCAAATATCAAGATAGCCGATTATCAACTTCGTCAAGCAGAGTTGAATTATAATACCTCCAAATGGAGAGTACTCCCCTCTATATACCTTTCGGGGGGAATCTCAACAGGATTTATGACTCCTCTTGGGTCTGCCTCATCGGCAGCAAAACCCTTTATGGAACAGATAACGGCCAACGCAGGACAGGCCATTGGTGTGGGAGTCAGTATCCCCATTTTCAACTCCCTTGGGAGATGGAATACAAGGGCAAAGATGAAAAATGCACTCCTTAGGGCTCAATGTCAAAAAGAGGAGAAGATAAGAGAGGTGGAAAATGAGATCCAGAGGAGTATTCAGGAGATGGAGGGGGCTGCAAAAGAGTTTGCTCAGGCAGACAAAAGAGAGGCAGCACAGAAGATGGCATATCAGGCAAACGCCAAAAAATATGATGAGGGACTTATATCCGTATTGGATTTGGAGTTAAGTGCCAATCAACTACTTATATCTAAAGTTGAAAGACTTAATTCGGCATTTACATATCTACTGAAAAAGAGAGTGGTAAATTATTATAAAGGTATCCCCTATTTAGAGCAAGAATAATTAACAAAAAATAAAATATAAAACAATGGATAGAGTTATCGAGAAGAAGAAAGGAATCAGAAAAAAACATATACCCTATATAGCAGGTGCTGTTTTGGCTCTACTTTTCATCGTATGGATGATTTTCGGAAATCATCAAGCCACACTTAAAGTGGATAGTCGTACTGTAATAACAGGAGAGGTCGAGCAGGGACTTTTCAATGATTTCGTAAGGGTCAATGGTCAGGTACAACCCATTACCACCCTTCAACTAACACCCCTTGAGGGGGGAGTAGTCGAAGAGAGAGTAGTCGAGGAGGGGGCAATGGTTAAAAAGGGGGATGTAATAATTCGCCTTAGTAATTCACAACTTACACTTCAAATTCTTGAAAGTGAAGCCTCACTTGCAGAGAAAGAGAATTGGTTAAGAAATACAAGAGTCTCCATGGAACAGGAGAAACTAAGCCTTAGAAAACAGAACCTCGAACTCGATCTTGATGGGGTTCGTAAAGAGAG
>CAYSND010000051.1:0-2827 GCA_964432305.1 uncultured Muribaculaceae bacterium
CCTTTCTCACTTAATACCGCTGTCTTTGTAGGGTATAAATTAAAAGGGTGGATGGGATCAGTAGTTGCAGTAATCGGACTTGTAATCCCTTCATTTGTTATTATATTACTTATAGCCATCTATTTTACAGATTTTAGGAGTAATCCCACAGTAGAAGCAGCGTTTCAAGGGATTAGACCTGCCATAGTTGCCCTGATTGCAGTCCCATTTGTAAATTTTCTAAAAGAGATGGTCTGGTGGCAAATTATTATAGCCCTTACTATTGCTGTTTTAGTATGGCAGTTAGGGCTCTCCCCTATTTACCTGCTGATTTTAGGTGCCCTTATCGGAGTATTAACCGCTTATTTTAAGAAGAAATGATATATCTCTCTCTTTTCCTCTCATACCTTAAAATAGGATTCTTCGGATTCGGAGGGGGATATGCTATGATATCTTTGATTCAGAATGAAATAGTGGTTCAGCACGGTTGGCTTACCAATGCTCAGTTAACAGATATTATCGCCATTTCACAGATGACACCGGGACCTATTGCTATAAACTGTGCCACATTTGTCGGTTACACAGTTACCGGTAATATATGGGGCTCCATACTCGCTACCACTGCTACCTGCCTCCCACCACTCTCTATTATGCTCTTAATCACTGTGTTCTATAGAAAATTAAAAGATAATCGTTTTTTAATGGGGGCACTTAAATGGATGAAACCTATGATAGTGGGAATGATAGGGGCTGCAGCACTAATGTTCCTTAACAAGGAGACATTTTTAGATTGGAAAAGTATAGTAATCTTCGGCTTATGTTTTATAGCCACATGGAAAAAGGTTAATCCCATTATTCTTATTCTTCTCTCAGGGGTAATCGGTATTATACTCTATTAGCTCTTCACCTTATATAACTTTCAAAAGAAACGCCGACAAAAAAGAAAGTTGCCGGCGTAACCCATCAAAAAAAAACTATTAAGAAAAACGAAATTATTGTCCCATTAATCTCTTAATGGCGCTACCAAGCCTTTTAACACCTTCGAGCATCTGCTCATCTGAAACATAAGAGAAATTGAGGCGAAGAGTGTTCTGACCACCACCATCACAGAAAAAGACATCACCTATAACGAACGCTACATTCTCTTGAATAGCTATATTAAAGAGATCTCTCGAGTTCATATTTTGAGGGAGAGTCACAAACAAGAAGAGTCCCCCTTCAGGTTTCGTCCAAGTCACACCCTCAGGCATAAACTTAGTTAAATACTCATGCATTAAATCCCTCTTGTGTCTGTAGAGAGTTATAATTTTCTGAATATTCTCGTCATATTTACCAGACTGCAAATAACGACCGGCTATCTCCTGATTAAAAATAGGGGTACATAAGTCGGCTGACTGTTTGGCTACTATAAGTTTATCTATAATCTCTTCAGATGCAAGTACCCATCCAAGACGGAACCCCGGTACGAATGTTTTGGAGAATGTTCCTAATAAAATAACTCTCTCAGGATCCATAGAGTACATAGTAGGCATATTTTCCCCTTCAAAACGAATATCTTTATATGGACTATCCTCTACTACAAGAATATTATATTTGCGAGCCACATTTAAGATATCCTCTCTCTCTTTTAATGTCATAGTTATACCTGAAGGGTTCTGAAAGTCAGGTATTGCATAGATAAACTTAGGCTTTTTCCCGGTAGCGTCAAGCGCCTTCATCACTATATCAGCCTCTTTATCTTTACTTATTCCGACAGGGTTTCCCTGATATGAGTAAAATGCCTGTAATGCCCCCAAATATGTAGGGAGTCCACATAAAACCGTATCTCCCGGATTAATAAAAATCCTCGATATCAAATCGAGTGCCTGCTGAGAGGCAGTAGTTATCAATACATTTTTAGCTGTAATATTCAGTCCTTGTTTACGATACTGTTTAGCTATCTCCTCTCTCAATAAAGGAGATCCTTCTGTACTGCTGTACTGAAGAACCACTTGTGGTTTCTCCTCCATAAGGTCATTCATTATCTTCTTTAAATCATCAACAGGGAAAGTCTCCACGTTGGGGAATCCACCGCCGAAAGAGATAATTTCGGGCTTATTAGCAATACTAAGTAGGTCGCGAATTGCTGATCTCCTCATGCTTTTAGCATTATCGGATAAAAAGTCTGTTATATTTATCATATTGTTATTTGTTATTCATCTACAAAAATAATAGATTGTAATTAAAAAACAAAATAAAATTAGAATTATTTACAGTTTCATAATTACAAATTCATTTTTATTACTTAGAATCAATAATCCAAATTTATATTATATTTGTATTTTTAAATCACAAAAGAGATGGGAATAGTAAGATTAACTAAAGAGTTCCGTTACGAGGGGGCACATGCTCTAATGGGTTATGATGGGAAATGCAGACATATCCATGGGCATTCTTACATTTTACATGTTACCGTAAAAGGGATTCCAAGTTCCGATATAGCGAGTCCTAAATGTGGAATGTTACTCGATTTCACAGAGTTAAAAAAAATAGTAAATGAGGCTATTGTTTTTAAGTTCGACCATGCCCTTACCATAAGAGAAGGGGCACCACTTATAGATGAACTTAAAGCCCAATACGATAATATTATAGTTCTCCCCTTTCAGCCTACTTGTGAAAATCTTGTTATCCACTTTGCAGAACTACTTTCTCAGAAGCTTCCCAAAGAGGTTAAACTCTTTTCGTTAAAGCTATATGAAACAGCCACCTCCTATGTTGAGTGGTTTGCTGAAGAGAATTAAACCAATAATAATATGAATAATCTCTACCTTATAGATGGTCACTCCTTAATTTTCAGGATGTACTATGC
>CAYSND010000051.1:2927-10085 GCA_964432305.1 uncultured Muribaculaceae bacterium
TATGAAGCAGATGATGTTATAGGGACTATGGCTAAAAAGGGGGAAAAGCATGGTTTTAAGGTCTTTATGGTTACTCCCGACAAGGATTTGGGACAGATTATTTCAGATAACATTATCCAGTTTAAACCAGGTAAAAGTGGCGCTGAAAACGAGATAGTAGGAAAAGAAGAGATTTGCCAGAAATTTGATATTAAGGAACCTAAACAGATTATAGATATTCTTACCCTTTGGGGAGATAGCTCTGACAATATCCCCGGAGTTAGAGGTGTCGGCGAAGTGGGTGCAAAAAAACTTATTGCAAAATATGGGTCTGTCGAGAATATCTACCAACACATTTCAGAACTCCCTGAAAAACAAGCAGAGGCTTTTCGCAGCGCAGAGTCTTATATTAACCTCTCAAAAGAGTTAGTTACCATTAAAACAGATGTTGACCTCAATATCAATGAAGAGGAACTCCGTCTTGATGCACCTAACTCCGCAAGAACCAGAGAACTCTTCTCCAAATACGAATTTAACTCCCTGCTTCCACTTCTCCCCACCCCTACTGCACCCCTTGAAAATGAGGAGAGCAATAAGACAATGGAGGTTAAAAAACTCTCCCTCTCCCAGATTCAAAACTCTGCATCTAAGGAGAAGAGGGTGGGAATTTTAATGAATTCGGAGTGGCTGCTCCTTTCAAACAATGAAGGGGTCTTCTCCACTCGGAACTTTGCAGAGGCACGGACTCTTCTTGAGGAGGGAACAATCAAAAAAATAGGTTATGACTTAAAACAATATATCCGCACCTTGAAGGAGCATGGCATCTCCTTAGAGGGAGACCTTGCCGACATAGAGTTAATGCACTACCTACTAAATCCGGAAAGAACGCATAAAGCAGAGATATTGGCAAGATCATATTTAGGGATCGACATAGAGGTCTCCCCTGCACCGGAATCCCCCACTGCTATAGGTGATCTCTTCTCACAAGAAGACCTTTTCAGTGGAAATTTATTTGAAGAGAAAGAAGAATCTATTTCAAAAGAGATCCGAAAAGCAATGATACTAATCCCTCTATACGAGGTGGTTAAGAAAGAGTTAGAAAAAGATGAGCAGCTCGTAAAACTCTACGAGAAGATGGAGATGCCTCTAATAAGGGTACTTGCAGATATGGAGCAAGAGGGGTTTAAGATAGATGTTCCGATGCTCTTAAAGTTTAAAGAGGAACTTACAAGTAAGGTAAATGTTATAGAGGAGAATATTCGTGCTCAAGCAGAAACCTCCTCCTTAAATGTCTCTTCTCCTAAACAGCTTGGGGTTATTTTGTATGAAAAACTAAAGCTTAATCCCAAGATTAAGAAGAATAAAAACGGGAGTTATCCCACTGATGAAGAGACTCTTAATGGACTTTTAGACAAACACCCAATAGTTGCTGACATTCTTGAGTACAGAGAGTTAAAGAAACTTATATCCACATATGTTGAACCATTTCCATCGTTTATTAATCCCCGCACAAAAAAAGTCCACACTACATTTAATCAGGCATTAACCTCCACTGGTCGCCTTAGCTCGGTAAGACCAAATCTTCAAAATATCCCCATTAGAACAGACTTGGGGAGGGAGATAAGAAAAGCCTTTATACCATCTCGTGCGGATGGTTATTTAGTCTCTGCTGACTATTCGCAGATAGAGCTCCGCATAATGGCTATTCTTAGTAAAGATAAAGCTATGATAGAGGATTTCCATTCAGGTAAAGATATTCATAACGCCACAGCATCGAGAGTTTTCCATATAAACGAGAATGAAGTGACTAAAGAGCAACGCCGAATGGCAAAGGTGGCAAACTTCGGGATTATCTACGGTATCTCTGCATTTGGGCTCTCCCAGAGACTAAACATCCCTCCCGGAGAGTCAAGGGAGTTAATTAAAGAGTATTTTAAAAACTACCCCGGTGTACATAATTATATGAATAGTATAAAAGAACAAGCTGAAAAAGAGGGATATGTGGAGACTCTTTATAAGAGAAAAAGATACCTTCCCGATATTAACTCAAAAAACAGAGTGGTAAAAGGGCTTGCCGAGAGAAATGCTATCAATGCCCCTATCCAAGGGAGCGCAGCAGATATTATAAAAATCGCTATGATTAATGTTCATAGGAGATTTTCCGCAGAAAACCTAAATAGTAAAATGATTCTCCAAGTACATGATGAACTTATTTTCGATGTAATTCCTGAGGAGAGAGAAAAAGTAATGATGGTGGTAAAAGAGGAGATGGAGAGTGTTTTAAGAGATGAAGTCACTCTGAATGCTGAGTGTGGATATGGTAAAAACTGGTTAGAAGCACATTAAATAAGAATATGAGCAGAGGAAAAAGATATGACTTGCTGAGTGATAGAGAGTTGGTTGCTATTACGCTTGAAGGGGACCAAAAAGGGTTCTCTGCATTGATAAAGCGACATCGTAACCCTTTGTTAAAATTTATTTTGGGTTTTTCTGTGCTGATTCAAGATGCCGAGGACATCTGTCAGGAGAGTTTTAGAAAAGCATACTCCTCACTCTCAAGTTATGATAGTAAATATGCCTTTTCCACTTGGCTATATAGTATAGCGGAAAATACCACTAAGGATCATTTGCGTAAGCACTCCACCATTCAGTCTTTAAACCGTTCAAATAACTCTACAGATGAGCTACGAGATGCCCCCTTTACTGTCTCTTCCCCTGAGGAGACGATGATAGAGAACCAGACATACCAGACTTTAATCTCCCTTATCGAATCTCTTGACCCTATCTATAAAGGGGTAGCAGAACTCCGTTTTATAAAAGAGTATGCTTACGAGGAGATTGCTTCTGAACTTGGGCTTGAACTTAACACAGTAAAGACGAGAGTCAGGAGGGCGAAAGCCATTCTCTCTCAAAAAATAAAGATATAACAATGAGTGCGGAGATTATTTTAAGCAGATTCTCTAACCTTTCAGAGTTACAGAAGAGTCAGATAGAGTCACTTTATCCACTCTATTATGATTGGAATTCTAAGATTAATGTCATCTCAAGAAGAGATATAGAGAACCTATATCTGCACCATGTATTACACTCTATGGCTCTCTCTAAGATAATCTCTTTCGAGAAAGGGGATAAAGTAATAGATGTCGGAACAGGGGGAGGTTTTCCCGGGATTCCTCTTGCGATTCTCTTCCCGGAAACTCACTTTACTCTTTGTGACTCTATTGCAAAAAAAATCAGAGTAGTAGGCGAGGTTGCTAACTCTATCCACCTCTCCAATGTTACTACCCTATGGAAAAGAGCTGAGGAGATTAATGATAGATACGACTATGTGATTTCTCGTGGAGTAAGTGAACTAAAAACATTTGTCCCATTAGTAAACCACCTCTACTCAAAAGGGATACTCTATCTAAAGGGGGGAGATTTAGATAAAGAGATAGATGAGTGTGTAACCCATTTAAGAATAGAGAGGGGTAAATTCACCACTTTTAATATAAACGATTGGTTCAATGATGATTTCTTTCGAGAAAAAAAGATTGTTTTTATTAAAAGATAAATTTGCAGTTTTAAACAA
Organism: uncultured Muribaculaceae bacterium; assembly: GCA_964432305.1. Lineage (GTDB taxonomy): Bacteria > Bacteroidota > Bacteroidia > Bacteroidales > UBA932 > CAYSND01. The sequence continues at coordinate 6,478 of CAYSND010000051.1, forward strand.
AAGCATTACCTTTGCACTCCCTTTTTTGACTAATATAAATTTATATAGATATGAAACGTACTTTTCAACCATCGCAACGCAAACGCCGTAACAAACACGGTTTCCGTGAGCGCATGTCCACTCCTAACGGTCGCCGCATATTGGCAGCTCGCCGTCGTCATGGTCGTAAAAAATTGACAGTCTCCTCAGAAACGAGATACTAAACTGTCATTTGTTTAGGAAGTACAAGGCTGATCGCGTTGCGAAGCAGCCTTTTGCTTTATTAATAAGGATATGACATTAAAAAAGAGCATAGAAAATAAGATAGAAGAAGGGGCTCCTCTCAGTTTTGAAGAGCTTATGTTTCTCTATGAGCTCCCATCACTTTCTGACTTGGCATCTCTTGCACAGCGAGTTAGAAAGAGATTTAATGGAGATAATGTCTATTATAATAGAAATTTCCATCTCGAGCCGAGTAATGTCTGCATTCATCGTTGCGAATTTTGTTCATTCAGAAGAGATAGGGAGGATGAATCTGGTGCTTGGAGTCTCTCTTTAGATCAGGTAAGAGCATATTGCAGAGAGAAATACGAAGATGGGATTACAGAGGTACATGTTGTAGGAAGTGTCCACCCTTCTAAAAAATTCGATTATTACTTAAATATTATTAAAATATTAAGGGAGGAACTCCCTGATACGGTGGCAATAAAAGCCTACTCAGCAGTAGAGATATCAGATATGTGCCAAGATGGGCTTACGCTCGATTCTGTACTCTCCTCATTAAAAGAGGCAGGTCTCTCTGCAATCCCGGGAGGGGGTGCAGAGATTTTCAGTCAGAGGGTAAGGGAGAGAATCTGCCCCGATAAAATTTCTGCCGAGAGGTGGTTAGAAATTCACGAAACTGCCCATAAAATGGGGATCCACTCAAATGCCACAATGCTCTTTGGTCATATAGAGAGTAGAGAGGAGAGGATCGAGCACCTACTTAGGATTAGGGAGCTCCAAGAGAGAAGTGGAGGTTTTGATGCCTTTATCCCATTGAAATATCTTGTAGAAAACAATATTGCCTCTACCAAATATGGGCTTCAGGAACTCTCCACCCCTGAGGTTCTTAGAACTTTTGCAGTTTCGAGAATTGCATTAAACAATATTCCCCATATAAAAGCCTATTGGGCTATGTTAGGGAAGGAGATTACCGAATTGGCTCTCATTTTCGGAGCTGATGATATAGATGGTACTCTTAATGACTCCACTAAAATCTATTCGCTTGCGGGGGGGGAGCAAAACCCCACTATGAGTATAAACGAGTTAAAAGAGATGGCAAAAAAAGGGGGATTTAAAGGGGTAGAGAGAGATAGTTTTTACAGAATTAAATAATTTTTACTACTTTTGAAGTATGGCAAATTTTATTAAAAATTTATGGAAAAAAGAGTGGTTTAGAACCACAAGCGCGATTTTTGGGGTACTTGTTGCCTTATTTTTGGTCGTGACCCTGTTTCTTAATCTTATTACAAGGCATAACAGGGAGCTCTCTGTTCCCGATTTTACAAATATGCCTCTTCAAGAAGCGAAAAAGATAGCAAAGAGATCTCATCTTCGACTTGATGTAACAGACTCAGTTTATATTAAGAGATTAGGGAGAGGTTATATCTCCAGACAGAACCCCGTCCCGGGGAGTATGGTTAAAAAGAATAGAAGAATACTCCTTACCATTAATTCAGTTAATCCTAAGATGGTGGAGATGCCTTCACTTATAGGTTTTTCTCTTCGTCAAGCTAAAGCAGAGTTAATCTCTAAGGGGCTTACAGTAGGGAGTTTAATCTATGTCGATGATATGGCTACTAATAATGTCTTAGCTCAAAGATATGATGGTTACTATATTCAGGCAGGTAGTGTTATAGAGTGTGAAACCCCCATCGACTTGGTACTTGGGATGTCCCCTCTTGACTGTGTTACTTATGTCCCCGATGTAAGGGGATATAAATATTTGACTGCAAGGGATGTCCTTTTAGATCATTCATTAAATCTTCAAAAAGCCTATTTCGATAAGAGTGTGGAAAATTATTCGGACTCTTTAGATGCTGTAGTCTATAAGCAGTCACCCTATCCATCTGACTCTGACAGATATACTCTCGGCTCTTCGGTTATTCTCTATCTCTCAAAAGATCAAAATAAGATTGGCAGCAGTAATGAAGTCCAATGATGATTATGAATTGCAGCTTGAAGATGAGGTGCAGTTCGAGGATGAGGAGCAGGGGATGTTCGAGCATTTTCGCTTCACCGTGGATAAAGGACAGGGTCTGCTCAGAATAGACAAATATTTGGCTGCGCGGATGGAAAACACCTCGCGCCATCGGATTCAACTTGCAATAGATGCAGAGTATGTTCGGGTAAATGAGAAAATCGTAAAAGCCAATTATAAGGTAAAACCTCTTGACCTTATTACTATCCTCCTCCCCTATCGAAGACGTGGTTTTGAGATTCTCCCGGAGAAGATGGCTCTAAATATCCCTTATGAAGATGAAGAGTTACTTATAGTTAATAAGCCGGCAGGGCTGGTAGTCCACCCGGGATGCGGACACTATTCAGGTACACTAATTAACGGACTTGCTTATCATCTTGGACTAAAACAGGGAGCAGATAGTGAAGATGATAGAATGGGGGTATTAGTTCACAGAATAGACAAAGATACCTCCGGAATATTAGTAATTTCTAAGACTGAGGAGGCACAGATAAAGTTAGCAAAACAGTTTTTCGACCACTCTATAGAGAGAAGATATGTCGCAATAGCTTGGGGAGATATTAAAGAGAGTGAAGGGACTATAGTAGGGAATATCGGAAGAGATCCTAATGACAGACAGAAATTTAAAGTTTTTGAAGAGGGAGATGCAGGGAAACATGCAGTTACCCATTATAAAGTTTTAGAGAGACTCGGATATGTAACAGTAATAGAGTGCCGCCTCGAAACAGGTAGAACACATCAGATAAGGGTACACCTTAATCATATCGGACACCCACTCTTTAATGATGATAGGTATGGGGGAGATAAAATATTAAAAGGGACTCTCTACACCAAATATCGTCAATTTATTAACAACTGTTTTGAAATCCTACCACGTCAGGCTCTACATGCCAAATCTTTAGCTTTCATACACCCTAAAACAGGAAAGGAGATCGCTTTTGACAGCGAACTCCCTGATGATATGAAATCTGTTATTGAAAAGTTTAGAAATTTCTTGGGCGACCGCCTCCCATAGGAGAACCACTACGATGTGTCGCTCCCTGAGGCATCGAGAAAGTTCCAAACCTGTAGGTAAAACTAACCATAAAATATTGTCCCAAGGTGTTATTCTGAACATCCTGAACATAGTTATCTGCTGTGGTACGATATACGTTTCTTGCCTGATTTAGAATATCATACATCTTCACACGAATGGTGGCTTTCTTCTTCAATAAAAGCTGTGATATTTCAGCATTCCAAACAAGTTGCGGGCGACTATAATTAGCGTCATAACCGATATAGAACATATATTCTGCATCTGTCTTAAACTCAAGACCTATAGGAGTGGTGGCATTTATCTCTGCTCTTATCGAATTAGTCCAGGTGGAGGGTTTCTCCTGCTCTTTTA
>CAYSND010000052.1:0-10034 GCA_964432305.1 uncultured Muribaculaceae bacterium
TAGATTTTTCCAGCGTTGGATAGCTCAGAATTATTAAATATTAAGGTTTTTCTTTAGGAGGGATCTTCTTTTGCTCTCGAATCCTAAAAGGAGGGCGAGGGCGAGGAGGAGTACGCCTGAACAGAGTACCGAAATGTTTTTACCTGTGGTGACGGAGGTGGGGGCAAAGCGGAACTCGATTTCATGACTCCCTGCGGGGAGTACCATGGCACGAAGGGCATAATTAGCACGATAGATTTTACTCTCTTTACCATCGACAGTAGCTCTCCACCCTGCCGGATAATAGATTTCACTAAAGAGGGCAAGACCGTCTTTATCAGCAGAATATCTATATTTTAGGTGATTAGGTGCATAGTGGGTAAGTTCTATCTCTCCTGTGGCAAAATGGGATAAAGCCTCCACCGAACTCTTCTCATATTCTGGATTAACTATCGCAGAGCGAGCCGGATCTATCCCCCCTAAAAGGGCAATCTCCTCATCTGCATTAGCAGCAGCAACCACCTCCGAAACAAACCAGGCATTACCAAGAGGAGAGGGGTAATTAAGTGGAGCCGCCTCCCCGTTATAGACAATGTATTTAGTGTTGAGCATCGAGAGAATAGGGTGATACCTTAGTCCTTTTTCTACCTCCTCCATACTCTTAGCAGTCGTAGCAGTTGTATTAAAATCCTCTATTACACCTGACATCTCCTGAGAAATATAGTGATCAATAAGGTCTTGATACCTCTGGAGTTTTGCAGGGCTATACCCTCCAATGGTCTTATGATGATATGACGTGTGAGCATCATTAAAGGTATTGACACTCAAATCGAGCACTCTGTAATTAAGAGTATTGTCCTGAAGAATTATCTCATCTACCTTTCTCTTTGCAAACTGTTTTGAGAAATCCGATTTACGAACAAAATGAGATTCGTTGAGGTATCTCTTATCTACTCCCCACATATCCACCAATATAAGACCTCCAAGTAGAACAACTGCCAATATTGGCTTTAGTTTTTTCAGGTACCCTGCCCAGAGAACAGCAGCTCCAAAAAGGATAAAGAGCAATGAACGGAACGCATCCCCTCTTAAAAGAGCCTTCCTGTCAAGAGCAAGCGCGTCGGAGATATCACTTGGGAGGGAGGCATCTGCAGGGGAGGTAAAACTCCCTGCAAGTGAAGGGAACAATGCTACTAACAATGAAACGCCTCCTGTTATGCCAAGGGCAATAAGGAGTCCTCGTTTCAACCTCTTCTTCTCCATTGCACCCTCCTTGAAAAGGAGTTCATTGACCAGAAGTATTCCAAGGAGAGGGACGGTGATTTGAAGCACCGTGAGTGCCATTGAAACAGTGCGGAACTTATTGTATAGGGGAGCATATTTGAAAAAGAGTTCTGAGAACCACATAAAATTGGAACCCCACGCCAATAACAATGCAAGCAGGGAGACACCTGCTATCCACCATTTGTACCTTCCTCTGATCACAATCAGCCCCAAGACAAAGAGGAAAATAATAATAGCTCCCAAGTACATAGGACCTGCAGTGAAAGGTTGAGGTCCCCAGTAGAGGGGGAGTTGTTTTATAATCTCCTCCGCACCCTGATATTTCCCTTTTATTGCCTTATAAGTGTGGGAGTCCCTATCCAAAGAGCCATACGAAGAGCCTCCGTTGAAGTTAGGAATCATCAGATTCGGAGTCTCCTCTATTCCATAGGACCAGGCAGTGGCATAATCGAGTTTGAGTCCCCCTTTGGTCTGATTCTCCTTATCGTGGGAGAGTTCAGAACCACCTCGCATCGTATGCTTTGCATATTCATAAGTAGGCATAAGGTGATTAGCATTGGCACCTATCCCGAGAAGACCTGCGGTCAAAAGGAGCAGAGAGGTCTTTAGGAACTTGGGGAAGAGTTTTTTACGGATTGCTCCGCAAAACTCTGCTATTGCGAAGCCAAGAATTATAATGGCAAGATAATATGTTATTTGCGGGTGATTTGCTTTGATTTGGAAACTGAGGGCTATTGCAAACAAGATGGCTCCCCAAAGCGATTTTTTCCGATAAGCATAAACTACCGCTGCAAGTACCCACGGCATAAAGGCAATAGCCTGCATTTTCGTGTTATGCCCCACTTGGATTATCTGCATATTATAAGAGCAGAAAGTTACCGCTATCGCACCTATGGCAGCCACATAGACATTAGTTCCAAAGGCAAGAAAGAGAAGAAAGCCCCCTATCAAAGAGATTAAAAGGTAGCTCGCCGGACGTGCCCCTGTAAGGAGAAATTTATAAAATGGTTTAGTATAATCCCCTTCATAATCCACCAATATACTAAATGCAGGCATCCCCGAAAACATAGAGTTTGTCCATAATGTTTTGTCGTCGGGGTGCGCCTCGTTGTGCTTTTTAATCTCATTTGCCATCCCGTTCCATGAAGAGATGTCGGACTGGTTAACGATTTTCCCCTGCAAAACCTGCGGAGTATAAGCATAAGCAATTACTATAAATCCTATAATTATTAAAATATAGGGAAGAAGTGATTTATAATTAATCTTTATTTTTTTCATAAATATCTATTTGCTTCTTTTTATATTTTGGATTTTCAAAGTTAAGAATTTAATCATATTCCCTTTTAAAAAATGATTTTTATGAATAATAAGTGTTATTTTTGTGGTTGCTTGTTGAGAAAAACTTTATCAATAATTAGCATTTTATTTTATAAGGGGACATAATTTAAGATTATGTATATGAAAAAGTCATTATTTATTTCTTTTTTTACAATAGTTCTATATTGTTATTTGCTCTTTCCAAGCAAAGCTTCTGCACAGATATATGGTGTGAAAAACTACTCGGTAGAGGATGGCCTTACCACTAACTCTTTCAATGATATTACTCAGGGCATAGTGGGTAGAATGTGGTTTGCTTCCGATAATGGCATCTCTTTATATGATGGTCTTAACTGGTCCCATTTTGATAAAAGCACAAGATATGGCAAGCTATTTTGTGGCAAAGATGGTACTATTTGGGCTGCTCCTGTCTCTATTCATAATGATCTCTTTTGTTTTAAGTTTTATGAAGTTGTTGAAAAAATAACTCCTCCCGAAATAGATAAAAAGGAGAAGATTTTTATAAGGTCTCTTATTGTAGATGATAATGGCGATAAACCTGTGATCTATTTAGGCACGAATAATGGGTTATATCTATAAAAAAATGGCGTATGGGAACATTATACTTCTCAAAACGGGTTAATGCATGATATAATTAATACAATGTCTTTTTATGAAGGTAAGTTATATATCTGTACTCATGGAGGTCTCTCTATCTTTAACAATGGTTATTTTGATAATAGTTTAGGAGAACGCCTTCAATCAGAAAACAAAAGACCCAATGCCCTCTATTTTGAAAAAACAGGCTCTTCTCCCCTGAAGATGTGGGTAATTGGGAATAATTATCTTGGGTATATAATAGACAATAAATTAACAATCGTTGAAAAGGATTTATCTCGACTTACACGCTATGATTATAATAGTAGTCGCTACTTCATTAACAAGGGAAACGAAGAGGATCTTCTACTTGTAGGAAATCATAATAACGGATATATCTACAGAAAGTCAACAAGAGAGTTTTTCCCTCTATTGCAAGAGAATGGATTCCAGGGGGATGGGTGCAGTGCTTTGTTTGCCGATAGGGAGGGAAACTTGTGGAGAACATGGAAAAGGGGTATAGATAAGCTGAATAATATTAATATTTTCTCTTATAACACAAGCAACGGACTTCTCGAAAATGAAGTTTCTGCCATTTTCGAATACGCCCCCGGAAAACTACTATTAGGTCATAATAATGGAATTACCTTTTTTAGTAAAGACTCTATAAGGAGAATTAAATTTGACAACATGGATAACACCGTGCGTGGAAATCTTAGAGTTATGAAGTTTTGTAAAGATAAAAATGGTACCATTTGGTTTGCGGCTTCAAATCATGGAGTAGGGAAGCTTGACCTCTCAGGCCACATAACTTGGTTCCATAATTTATTTAATATAAATATCTGCTCCATTAGCGTGGATGATGATGGTCTATTATGGGTAACATCTGATAAAGGTGTTTTTACTGTAAAAAATGGAGATTTTCACAATCCTACAAATATGGGGTTAATTATAACATTTTATAGAGAAATCTTTTTCATAGACAAGGTCCCTTATTTTACCTCCCCCTTAGGCATTGCTACGCTTAAAGATGGAAAACCCTTTAACATTGCTATCAATAATAATGCTAATGCCAATGATATATACTGTCTTTTTAAAACCCCTTCCGGAGAGATTCTCACAGGTGGCAAAGATGGATTATATATACTTAAAAACAACTCTTTAAAGAAGTATGATAAGTTGGTTATTGATACATATGTCTATTCCATAATGATGGACAAACATAGTAATTACTGGTTTGGAACCGATAATGGAGTAGTTAAGTGGGATGGAAATATGAAAATGAAGTCTTATGTTAAAGCTAACGGACTCTCCGGTCTTGAAACGAACCGTTCTGCTATTTTAGAAGATTCTTTTGGAAATATTTGGGTAGGAACTGAGTCCGGACTCTCTTGCTTTAGGACAGATTTTACCGAGAGAGAGGTTCCAATCCCTGAGGTTCATTTGGTGGATGCTGAGGACCCTGATGGAAATAAATACCCCCTCTCTGAAGAGAGCACCATAAAAAGAGGCACCAAGTCTTTACTGTTTAATTTCAGGGGGTTATCTTTTTATAATGAGGAGTTCCTAAGGTATAGAATAAAATTGGAGGGGGTAGATCAAGAGTGGATGGAAATAAGCCAACAGCATATTGATAAAATAAGATATACTAACCTCTCTGCAGGCAAATATATATTTCATGTCTCTGCAAAGAATATTTCCGGTGAGTGGAGTAAAGTCTATTCCTCGGCTGTTATTACCATTGACTCCCCTATCTATAAAAAGACATGGTTTATTATACTCTCCTTTCTATTTATAATTCTTATCCTTTTCTTATTCTACCTATGGGTTATGAATAGAATATACCTTAAAAACCTTGAAAAGAAAGTTAAGGAGCGGACAGCCTCATTAGAAGAGACAGAGAAGGAGTTAAGAAACACTCAGTCCATGTTAGAGGAGAAGGTAAAGGAGAGGACTGAAAACCTTGAGAAAGCCAATGAAAAACTACAGGAGATAAATGACTCTAAAGATCGGTTTTTCTCCATAATTGCTCACGACTTAAGGAGTCCCTTTGTGGGATTAATCGGATACTCAGAGGTGCTCAAAAATGATGCACATAGTCTTTCTAAAGAGGATGTTGTCGAATATTCTGAAAACCTTTATAAAATTATTAAGAGTACTTTTTACCTTTTAGAAAATCTTTTAAATTGGTCTTTAATACAGACACACAGGATGCCATTTAAGAAACAAAAAGTGGATTTAAATTCTGTTGTAACCACTGTTTTCCAAACATTAGAAGCCAATTCAAAAACTAAAAAAATCTCCCTATTTAACGAGGTTAATCCCGAAAGCTATATCTATGTTGATAAAGATATGATAAATCTTATGATTCGAAATCTCGTTTCAAATGCCATAAAATACTCTAACCCACACGGTTTCGTAAGGGTCTATAGCCGACCAAATGCCAATGGTGTGGAAATTATTGTTGAAGATAATGGTATCGGTATTAGAGAAGAGACTATCGAAAAACTCTTCTCAATGAAATACAATATCTCTACTATGGGAACAGCAAACGAGAAAGGGACCGGCTTGGGACTTATGCTTGTAAAAGAAATGGTTGATTTACACAATGGGGAGATATTTATAAAAAGTGAACCCGGCTTAGGCTCCTCTTTCCATATCATTTTCCCAAAAGAGGATCTATAGCTTTTCGAAAAGTGCAATCATCTCTAACGTAAGATAACGACGAGAATAGTTTGCTATTTTAGCCTTTTTTTCCGGAGAAGATTCCCCTAATAAGCCTTCGAGATAAAGATTATAGAGGTCATCTATAGTCTTAGAAAGGGACTCTTCCTCCTCCCAATCAAAAGAGTACCCTGATTCGGTCTCTTTTATCATTTGGGCTAACTCCCCTTTTGGAGCACAGAATGAGATTATCGGTCTCCCTGCTGCTAAATATTCAAAAAATTTCCCCGGAAGAATAGCTTCCGCCTCAGGTTCCCTCCTGAGTGGTAAAAGCAATAACTGAGCTTTTCGCTGCCAAGCCGACATCTCATCATGGGGAAGGTATCCGATATTTTCTAAGTTCTCAGCAAGCCCACTTTCCTCTATGGAGTCTAACACCTCTTTATCTGTCCTTCCTATTAGTCTTATTATTAAGTCTCTCTTAAATCCCTCCTCTCTTTTACACTTCTCCCCTAGCAGAGACCAAAGTTTTAGTGGATTTCCCGAAGAGGCAAGTAGTCCGGTGTGTGTAATACAAAACTTCTCCTCTACCTCCACCTTAGTATTAGGAAAATCCTCCTCATCAAAACCATTGGGAATAGTATAGAACTTATCTAATGATGTTTCAGGCGAAACAAGTTCCTGTAACCCCCTCTTAAAGGAATCGGTAACAGTTACCACTATATCGGCTCCATCAAGCACCGACCTCTCCAAAAGAGACTGCTTTTTAGCTACCCTGCCTATCATTGGGAGGTGCTTAAAGTAAAAAATCTTGGTCCATGGATCACGAAAGTCTGCAATCCAAGGGATCCCTGTTGCCTCCCTAACCCCCTTACCGATAAGGTGCATAGATTGAGGAGGTCCTGTGGTTACTATTACATCTACAGGGTGTTCTTTAAGATACTTTGTCAAAAACTTAACGGAAGGTTTTATCCAAGAGGCACGAGGGTCAGGAACGAAAAAGTTTGCTCTAATCCAGAGAGAGAGTTTCTCTTTCCAATTCTTCTTAGAATCATTTATCGGATTTACTACTCCTGCTGAGGAGCCCCCTTTTTTCCCTATTAATTTTTTATAAATGGAGTAAGGCTCCCGTATGGGACGTTTGATAATCTCTGCTATTTCAGGAATATCTCTTTCAAGTGAGTGGTCTGTTGAAATCTGCTCCGGATTAGATGGGGTATAAATAACAGGCTGCCACCCTAAACGAGCAAGGTATTTAGAGAATTTTACCCATCTCTGAACTCCTGATCCACCCGTTGGTGACCAATAATAGGTTATGATTAGAACGCGCCTCACTTAATAAGAGCCTTATATAGAACTCTGACTGAAGAACGAAGGAACATATTTTCATCATCTATATATTCAGGGTCGCATCCGTTGGTCATAACTACTATTCCCCATTTCTGTTCGGGATGAAAAATCATTACACTATAAAGTCCGTAAGCTGAACCTGTATGTCCTTTGGCAAAAGTATTTGGAATCCAATCAGAAAATGTACGTATAGCAAACCCATACCCTTTTCCGTAAATATCGTTATCCCCTCTCCATACTTCTGACTGCATAGCCTTTGAACTCTCTTCTGAAATAATTCGCACTCCATTATATTCTCCATAATTAATATGCATCATCATATATTTAGCTAAGTCAGTGGCAGAGATTTTAACACCTCCCGTAGGGGAGAAAACAGGAGTAGTGTATCCCATTATATATGTTTTTATCTCCTCTGAACGGCTTTTATAAGCATTTTCTGCACGGGTAAAGGTCTTAAGTGAGTCATCATACTCATAAAGTGGAACAAAACGGGCAGCATCTAATGAATCGACATTATGTCCCCCATAAAGACCTAGCTTCTCAATAACATTCTTTTTTACATACTCATCAAAACGGACTCCTGAGACTTTTTCGAGAATCGCCCCTGCAAGGTTAAACCCAAGGTTACAATATTGGTAATTACTCCCCGGCTCCCATTCGTTAAAGGAGGCTTTACAATCCCCTGAAACAGCCGGATTAATATGATCTAAAGTAAAATATCCCGCTGCATCACTCAGGCTCGAAGTGTGAGAAAGAATCATCTTTAGAGTAATAGGGGTCTCCGGAAAATAGGGGTTCCTAATGGTAAATCCTATAAGGTTACTAACATCATCGTCAAGGGAGAGTTTTCCCTGCTCAACAAGTTGCATAAGCGCAGTGGCAGTAAAAGATTTTGAGATAGAAGCTATCCTAAAAATATCGGTTTCAGAGAGGGGGGTGCCATCTTCAAGAGATTTTACTCCGAAATTTTTATTGTAAATTATATTATCGTTTTTTACAACTACAGCAGCTATACCTATAGCATCGTTTTTTTCTAATATCTTAGACATTGCATTGTCTGCTTTTTGTTCCGGTGTGGAACAAGAGGCAAAAAAGAGGAGGGAGAGCGCAACTGACGCAAAAAGTACCCTTGTTGATAATGTATGTATCATAAATTTAAGGAGTTTAAGAAAACAATAACACAAAGATAATATTTTAACGAAAATTCGCTACTTTTGTCTGAATGATTGCAGGGAAAAAAATAGTAGAGACACCTCTTATGAGGCAATTCTTCGCGGTAAAAGCAGAACACCCCGAAGCAATTTTACTTTTTAGGGTAGGCGACTTCTATGAGACTTACGGAGAAGATGCTGTGATGGCAAGCAAAATTCTCGGTATAGTTCTAACTAAAAGGGCTAACGGAGCAGCCGCAGCAGTTGAGATGGCTGGTTTTCCCCATCATTCCATCGACACTTATCTCCCAAAACTTGTAAGAGCAGGGCATAAGGTTGCAGTCTGTGATCAACTTGAAGATCCTAAATTTGCCAAAAAGTTAGTTAAAAGAGGGGTTACAGAGCTTGTTACCCCCGGAGTGGCATATAATGAGCAACTTCTTCCTCAGAAGGAGAACAATTATTTAGCTTCGCTCTTCTTTGAAAAAGAGTGCGTCGGGGTTGCTTTCCTCGATATTTCCACAGGAGATTTCCGTATCTCCGAAGGGAGTCTCGAGTATATTGAGATGCTCCTTTCCAGTTTCTCTCCTAAAGAGATTCTGCTGCAAAAAGGGTTTGAGAAGGGGTTCAAGGAGCGGTTCCCCGACTTAAAATGCTACTTCTCCTCAATGGAAGAGTGGGCTTTTGTCTTTGAATCTTCGTATCAAAAACTCCTAAAACAATTCTCCCTTACCTCCCTGAAAGGGTTCGGAGTGGAGAAGCTCCACCTTGGACTTACCGCAGCAGGGGCAGTATTGTTTTACCTTGAGAACAATCAACTTTCGCGCTCCGAACTCTACCCCACTCGTGGATTGAGTCATATATGCTCCATTTCTAGGATAGACGAAGGGGAATTTGTCTGGCTCGACCGTTTTACCATTAGAAATCTTGAAATTACAACTCCTGTCTCCACAGATGGAACCTCTCTTTTGGATGTAATAGATAAATGCTCTTGTGCAATGGGAGGGAGACTCCTTAGAACATGGATTACAATGCCTTCTAAAAAGCTTTCCGAGATAGCATCGAGGCACGATGTGGTGGAGACCCTTCTTTCAAACAGAGAGACAATGAACTCCCTTCGTGAGAAGATCTCAGAACTTGGGGATATTGAGAGGATTATTTCACGTGCAGCAGCAGGAAGAATAACCCCACGAGAAGCTCTCCAACTCCGCAGAGGGTTGGATCTTATGCTTCCAATTAAAATGAGTGCCCTCGAAGCAGGAGACAAATCCTCCAAGCAGAAGGCTCTAAAAGAGTTGATAAAGGACATTGATGATTGTCATAAATTAAAAATGCTTTTAGCCCGAACTCTTGCCAAGGAGCCTGCAGCCCAGATTGGAAAAGGGGATGTAATTGCCACGGGGGTAAATAGAGAACTTGACGAACTGAGAAATATTGTTCATAATGGGAAAAGGATTCTTTCTGAGATAGAGGAGAGGGAGACTCAAAGAACCGGAATCTCTTCATTGAAAATAAGTTATAACAATGTTTTTGGCTACTACTTAGAGGTGCGCAATACCCACAAGGATAAAGTTCCCCCTGAGTGGATTAGAAAGCAGACACTTGTTAGTGCGGAGAGGTATATTACACAAGAACTTAAAGAGTATGAGGAGAAGATTTTCGGAGCAGAAGAGAAAATTGTTTCATTGGAAC
>CAYSND010000053.1:0-9981 GCA_964432305.1 uncultured Muribaculaceae bacterium
CTTTCATTGCCTGATCTGCTTGCAACATTTTGTGAGCATGTGGCTGTGCAGATTTCGAGGCATATTTCAGGGGGGAAGGTTTTGCTTACGGGAGGCGGTGCATTTAACAAATATCTTGTTGAGCGGATGGCATCTGTTGCAAAACAATGTGAGTTTGTAGTCCCTGATTCGATTACAGTTAATTTTAAAGAGGCTCTGATTTTTGCATTCTTGGGTGCGCTTTATATGTGTGATATGCCGAACTCTCTCTCATCGGTAACAGGTGCTCGATATGATGCTATCGGAGGGGCACTTTATAAAGCAGGAAAGCCTCAGTAACTGTCTGAATAGACCGAACATCCTCTTTTTTGCGTGATTCGCAGAAAGATTGTGTTATTTTTTTGGAGAGATGAAAAAATATTGTACTTTTGCAGTCCCAAAACCGAAAGCAACCTCTTGCATTTTAACCTAAGTTGTTGGCAATGTTGCACTAAAAAAAGAAAAAGATGGACTTAATAAAAATTGCAGAACAATCTTTTGTTCAAGAAGAAAAAAGTTTCCCCACTTTCAAAGCAGGTGATACATTGACAGTTACCTACAAGATTAAAGAGGAAAACAAAGAGAGACTTCAGAAGTTTCGTGGAGTTGTTATTCAGAGAAGAGGTGCAGGTTCGACACAGACATTTACCATTCGTAAGATTTCCAATGGTGTGGGTGTTGAAAGAATTTTCCCTCTTAACTCACCTTTTATTGATAGTATTGAACTTAACAAGTCTGGTAAAGTACGTAGAGCAAGAATTTTCTACCTACGCGATTTGACCGGTAAGAAAGCTCGTATTAAAGAGAAAAAATATAATGCTCCCTCTGCTCCGGTAGAAGGAACGTCTGCAAACTAAGCCTTTGAGGTTTAAGTTTTTTATAAAAGGGCCTCGTAGCTCAACTGAATAGAGCATTTGACTACGGATCAAAAGGTTGGGGGTTCGAATCCCTCCGGGGTCACAACTGTTTTCTACCCCTCTTCTTTTCTCCCCGTGGGGGAGAAGGATTCACGACACTACTGTCTTCCGCTTACTTTATGTTTCTATTATTGGTTCTTAGGGACTTTCGTCAAGTTTTAAAGCTTTGCACCTTTAATTATATTCCTTCCGTAAGCACGACCCGTGTCGGTCTTCTGATGAAGACACCAAACTTCGTTTGGTTAAAAGGTGCTTTTTTATGGCTTCGGGCTGTATTCGGCCACGAGGGAATGCCGGAGGCACAATCCTTTTTTCTATCCCCTCCTGGTTCCTCCCCAGTGGGGAGAAGGATTCACGACACTACTGTCTTCCGCTTACTTTATGTTTCTATTATTGGTTCTTAGGGACTTTCGTCAAGTTTTAAAGCTTTGCACCTTTAATTATATTCCTTCCGTAAGCACGACCCGTGTCGGTCTTCTGATGAAGACACCAAACTTCGTTTGGTTAAACCTAAGAAATTTTTCCCATTTTTAGCTCACTTTTGAGTATTTCGTAAACATAGGCAGAGCTTTCGATATAAAGTCCGGTTTCTGTGTCCGACAACTTCTTAAAGGTTTCTGAATTATGAAATAGGCTTATTGCTGTAGCAATATCTATCTTATTGTCTTCCATAAGGTAGGCAATGTTATCTTTTGTAATCCCTTCTATCAGGTATTGTACTTTATTGTTCATAGCTTTTTAAGATATGCCACGGCTTGGGGCGTGTGAAAGAAATATTGAGAAGATATTTTTTTGTACTTTAGTCCGTTTGCTAACATGGGTAAATCTATAATACCATCCTCGAAGTTACGAAACAACATGGCAATATTATAATCTGCGACAGGACCAATAACAATGTCGTATTTATGGATAGGTTTTTTTTGTTCCCTGCTTCGATTCGCCATAACAAATAGTGCCCACTCTTCACTCGGTTCATCGAACTTCTTGATTAAAAGTGAAGGCTCTTTTATTGCGGTAGCTTCATCGAATTCAAAAGAGGTAACAATGGCTTCTCCACCATAGATAGATGCCGTTCTTCGAGCCATTTGTAGAGCCTGTTCCTCCATTTCTGTCAAATAAAAACCTTTTCCGAAATCCTTATAAGGCTTGCACTTGACTAAATCGATAGTTTTGATTTCCGTATTTGATCCGTGATATAGCCTCATCTTACGCCTCCTCCATTATTGTAACAAAAAAGAGCCAAATCTTGTACGCAATCATCCATTGATAGCAGGTGTTCGGCTTCGTAATGCTCTGTAAGAAAATCAATTCCTTTGTAGCGATTCAAATAATTGCTCGCCTCACGGATAGTCATATTATATGCCTTTGCAAATTCGCTAATAACGGCAACCACATATCCTATAATGCGTTTATCCGCCTTACGTGAACCCACCAAACGGATGTCTGCCGATAGATTTAATGCCTCCAAAACTTTAGTGACTGTTTTTATGGTCAAGCCCTTACCACTTTCTATTTTGGATATCTGGGCTTTACCCACACCGACTTTTCTACCTAGTTCCTCCTGCGTGAGCCCACGCCTAATTCTCTCATCCCGAATCAGCGCTCCTATATTATTTATATCTGCGTTCATAATAATCACTTTCTTGCAAAGATATATCAAAGTTTCCAATATAGGAAACTTTATAGCAGTTATTTTAACACAAGCATATTCTCTTTCGAGGAAATATATACTACCGTTACTCAGACTGACATTGTTTTTTGACTATTTTAGGGAGGAAGTTGATATTAATTAAAATTAAGTGGGGGACGTAATTATTTTGTCTAACTTTATCACCAAAATAATATAATCTTAAATCAAATGAAAAGACTACTATGGCTTATATCTGTAACGATTTTGGTTGCAGGGTGTTCCGGCGGAAAAAGTTTTAATGAGGCACTAAATTCTATCTCTGCGGAGAGTATGAAGGAGTTCACAAAAGAGATCTCGTCTGACGAGTTTATGGGGCGAATGCCTTTTACTGAGGGGGAGACGAAGAGCATTGCTTTTTTAGAGGAGAAATTGAAAGAGATTAAATTTGAACCACTCTTCGGGGATTCATATCTTCAGAAGGTGCCAATGGTGAAGATTGTTTCAACATTGACCACTCCCATTTCTATTACCACCAAAGGGAGAAGTGAGGTATTGTCTCAAGAAGAGGTTTCCGTAAATTCTCCTAAGCCTGTGAATAGTATTGATCTTAAAGATGTTGAGATGGTTTTCTGTGGTTTTGGTATAGTGGCACCAGAATATGGGTGGAATGATTTTGAGGGGATGAATATTCAAGGGAAAATCGCGGTGGTTCTGATAAATGACCCCGGACTCTATGTGGAACCGGAGGATAAATCTCTTTTTAAAGGGAAAGAATTGACCTATTATGGGAGATGGAGGTATAAATATGAGGAGGCTGCAAGACAGGGTGCTGCGGGGGTTTTGATTATCCACGAAGATTATGGTGCAGGGTATAATTGGAGAGTTGCAAGCAGAGGGGCAAGCACGGGGAGGCTCTTTATTAATGATGAGGCACTTATGGACAATTGTTCTGTAACAGGGTGGTTAGAAGGTGGATATGCGGAGAGACTTTTCAAGGCAGAGGGGTATTCATTGAAAGAGTTGAAAAATGCAGCTTGTGTCAAGGGATTCAAAGGGTTTGCAATGAAATCAAAGATCTCTATTGCATTAGAGAATACAATGGAAGAGAATGAGTCATATAATGTGGCAGGTATCCTTAAAGGGAGGGTTAAGCCGGAGGAGGCAGTGGTCTTTACTGCCCACTGGGACCATTTCGGGGTAGTCCCCTCTGCTGCAATAGATGGGGACTCTATTTTCAATGGGGCTGTGGACAATGGAACGACAATGGCTTGGGCTTATGAAGTAGCTACAGCTTTCTCTTCTCTTAAAAAACGTCCTGATCGTTCCGTTATACTTCTTTTCCCTACTGCGGAGGAGCAGGGGCTTTTGGGCTCGCACTTTTTCGTTAACAACCCTCCAATTCCTACTTCCAATATGCTTGCTTGCTTTAATAACGATATGATGGAACCTCGTGGCAGAATGAATGATTTGATGCTTATCGGGTATGGTTATTCTCCTAAACTTGACTCTCTTTTGACGGCTCTTGCCCAAAAACAGGGGAGGTATGTTACAGGAGATCCCGATTCTCATAGGGGACTTTTCTTTAGATCTGACCATTTCCCATTTCATCACGCAGGAGTCCCATCTATCTGGGCTATGGGGTGTTATGATAGCAGGGAAAAAGGGAAAGAGTGGGGGAGAGCGGCATGGTATAAATTTGTGAATGAGGTTTATCATACTCCGCTTGACAATTATAATCCTGATTGGGACTGGAGTGGCGTGGTGGAGGATACTCAGATAACATTTGAGGCTGCTTATGAGATTTTAAACGGCAAATAATTGCCGGACAAATTGTTAAAATTCTGTTAAATATCGAGATTTGATTTTTTGTGTTTCCAAAATTTATAGTATCTTGTAATGCGAAAAAAAATAATTTTTTCGCTATACCTTGATTACTAACTAAATAATGTTTTATATGGAAGACACTAAAATGAGGACTAAAATTCGAGTGAGGGAGTATCTACCCCCCTCTTTAGAAATTATCTATCTAAATGTAGAGCAAGGTTTTGCTGCAAGTTATGGCTTTGATGGCGAAGCCGGTGGAGGATTTAATGAAAATAATTGGGATTTTTAACTAACTAAAGCTTAAATGAGATGAAAAAATCTATTTTAATTTTAGGCTTGATGTTGGGAACATTATGCCTTACGAATTGCAAAAAGGATGAAAATTTATCCGAGAATCGTGAAAATCTTATAACGCTGAATGCTACAGCCGAATATGATGCTGAGACTAAAACTTATATTGAGTATGATGCAGGAAGCTATAAGCCATTCTGGAGTGTAGGAGATGAGATAGGGGTCTATACCACTAAGGATGTTGCCGGTACTGAGACTGTGGCTGATAAGAATATAACAATAAAACTGACCACAGGAGGGGCGAAGATAGCTACATTTACAGGTAGCATTACTGCCCCTGTAAGTGATGTTTCATATAAGTTTTATACATATTACCCTCGTACAAATTTAGATGGTAATTTATTTAATAGCGCAAGGGTAGAAATACCTATGAAACAATACCCTACCAAGACCTCTTTTGATCCTAAAGCTGATGTTTTATCGGGGAAACCTATAACTAAAGCCGTCTCGTCAGGTGCTACTTCTGTTGACTTATCTTTACAGTTTAAGAGAAAAACTGCTGTGGTTAAGATAGTTAATAATGTGGCTAATCTCCCGGCCTCTGTTGCTGCCACTGAGAAGATAACCAGAGTTAAAGTTACTTTTGGGGATATAAATGTGGCAGGACGAGTAAAATGGGATTTGACAAATGACGGAGATTTTGAATTTTATTCCACTGATGCTTATAAGAGTTCTTCTGTGGAGGCTTTCTATACAGCATCCACACAAGAAACCATAGGTAATACCACAGTTTGGCTCTCCGTGGCACCTATTACGATGGCCGGTAAAGATTTATCCTTTGAGATAGAGACTGATGCCGGTAAGTTACTAACTAAGACTTTTACTAATCAGAATGGGACCCTTACTGCCGGAAATATTACTAAATTTCCATTAGTTATTAATGATACATGGACAGTTTCATCGGAAGTTAAAAAGAGTATTGCTGATGTTCGTGCCATGGGCCAGGTAACTGTATCAGGAAACTATTATATAGAGGGAAAAGTAATCTCCCACAATGGTTATTCAATTTCATCCGATGGTAGAAGTCTTGTAATTCAGGATAATACTACTCCTAATAGTGGAATAAATATTAGACTATCTACTACTTCAAGTTATACTTATTCTTTAGGGGATATGGTTAAAGTTGCAATTAATGGGGCTACTATATCGGCTTACAAAGGACTCTTACAGATTACCCCGGCTGCTGATGATAGAATTTCATTAGTTTCATCAGGTGGAACACCTCAGACTCCTACAGCTATTACTCTTGATGAACTTAAATCGGGGCAATATGAATCTATGTATGTCTCTCTTGCAGGTGTGCAGACAAAGAGTACTACTGCTGCTACTTTTGGGGGTGTAGTTGAGATGGAGACTTATACAGGTGGATTTCAAATGTTTGTACCCAGTCCTACAGGTACTTTAAATATAATTAAAGGTAAAAATATTCCTACGGGATATGGAACACTTAAAGGGATTGCGTGTATTTATAACACAAATTATCAGATTATTCCTATCTTGGAAGCCGATTATGAAGGTCTTTCAGGTGCAAGAGTGGTTACTTTTGGGACCCCTGCATTTTCAGGGAGCATGACCCAGAATGTGGCTCTTTCGGGATGTAAAATAACTCTTCCCGTGAATGTAACTTCTGCTACTACTTATAAAGTATCTGTCACCGCTTCAGGTGATGGCTCCGCAGGGATTAGTTCTATTACCAATAGAGTGGTAACCACAGATGCTTCAAACAATTTGGTAATAGATTTATCCGGTACACCTACCGCAATCGGAGCAGTAACTTTTACTCTAATTGTTAAGACAAATGATGCTACCCCTGTGGATATTTGCACCTTTACCATTAATGCAATTGTCGGTACTGCCGGGGCGAAGTATTATGTAAGAGTAACTGAGAATAGTCAAATAGTATCTGGTGGTTCATACTTAATCGTCGAGAAAGTTAATGGAAAAGTTATGGGTAATTCACTTACTGACAAGTTTAAAATATTACCTATCGATTGCACTACTAAGTATGACTCTGCTAATGATAGATTTACATCAGATGCTTCTACTACTGATACTTATGCTGTAACATTTACTACTGCTTCCACCGGGTATACTTTAAAATTTACTATATCCGGTAATTTTATATGCAGTACTGGTAATACAACAAACTTCGCAGCTTTATCTGCTCAAGTACCTGCAGACAATAAAGGATGGTGGACAGTGGCTGAAGATGGGACGACAAACTTGTTTAATATTAAGAATGTTAATACAACTTCTCGTAGTATTTTATATCGTGCAGGGAGTACCAATGTTTTTGGTCCCTATGCAACTTCCTCTATGGGGACTGAATATACATATGTTAAACTTTATAAACTCGCAGAATAATTAATTTTCTAAAACACAAATAATATGAATCAAACTTAAACAACGACTAAATGTCGAAAACGCGATTATCTGGCTCCGGAGCTTGAGATAATCTCTGTAAATGTAGAACAAGGGTTTGCCCAATCTTTTGGAGATAGTGGTAAAGCCGGTGGAAATTTTGGTAGTGGTGGTGAATGGACTGTATAAGGAGGAATGAATATGAAAACAAGTAAAATTTTAATAGCGCTTACTTTAGTACTGGGAGTACTGACTTTAAGCAACTGCAAAAAGAATGAAGCAGAAATTAATCCTTCTAATCAGATTAAACTTACCATTAATACATCATCCGTAGGCTTTGATGCCGATACCAAAACATTAATGGATGGAGTCACCCCTAAATGGGTAGAGGGAGATAAGATAGGAGTTGTTCCTAATGATATTAGTGCTAACGCCGAGTTTACAAGTACCCTTTCTTCAGACAAAACTACTGCCTCATTTACCGGCACTACGACACTTGAAAGTGGAGCTAACACCATCTATGCCTATTATCCTTATAGCACTCTAAATGGTACAGAAAATACAAAGATATCTACCAAACTCTTATTACCAACTAATCAGTCCCCTACTCTTACCTCTTTTGATGGTGCAGCAGATATTATGGTAGGGAAGCCATATTCCTACACTTATTCAGGTTCAGGGAGTGCAGACATATCCGATTTTCAGTTTATGAGACTTATGTCGGTGGTGAAATTAGTATTTAAAAACTCCGGTACTAATATCTCCTCTGAAAAGGTTGAAAAGGTTACCCTTATTGCAGGGGAGGCTTTAAAGTCAGGGGCGGATGCTGATAAACTTGGGAATAAACCCCTGTCAGGTGGAGTTAACCTTAATTTAACTAATGCCACATTTTCGCTTTATGATGCTACGGGAGGAAATACTCGTAGAAACTATGTTGTAGCAAATTATCTTGAGTCTGCTAATTACACAATAGATGCAACAGGGACCAAATGCACTTATCTTATGATAAATCCTGTAACTATCGCCAATGGAGGCAAACTTACATTTGAGGTGGTTACTTCAGGACATAAAATAACTAAAACAGTTACATTGACCTCCGGAATCGCTTTTACAGGAGGTAAAATTCATACTCTCAATGTATCAGTCAATGATGCCCATATTGCCGTTTTTAACCATTCTCTCCCTTATACAATGAATACCACTAAAAACAATGCAGCAACTGATTGGATTGCAGCAGGATGGGAATTAGGCAATAGTCAGACAGCTGGTACTTTCTGGGGGATAAGACTTGGAACAGCTGATTTAGTAGGTTATGCTACCTCTCTCCCTCTTTCAGGATTTACAGACCATGTAAAAGTTACCTTCAATGCAGTAGGGTGGTCAGACGAGACACCTAAGATCTATGTCTCTCTACTTGATGAAAACGATGCGGTACTAAAATCTAATTTCAGGACTGTAGCAGGTGGAGGTTTAGAAGCTTCCGGTACACCTAACTTAAGGAAAGAAACTATTATGGCTGAAGCTGCAAAATATACTATGGTCTTCTCAGAAGCTTCAGCAGCTAAAAAAGTGAAAATAGAGAGTAAAGATGTTGCTAATGAAAGGCGCTTCTTCTTGGCTTATGTAAAGGTTGAAACTGCCACAGCCGGTGATATTCAAGCAGCGACAGCCACTACTCTTGATGCTACTAATATTGCAGGTCAAACTGCCCGAATAAACGGAGCGTTTAATCATAACGACTCCCCATTTACTGATATTACCGAAGTCGGTTTTTATTGGAAGAAAACAATTGATGCTAATTATACAAAAGTAACATTAGCGCAAACCTCTTATACTTACTCTAATTTGTCAAGTTTGGAATATGCCACAGAATATAGTTATTATGCTTATTTGAAAGTTGGTGGCTCAGAAATAACAGGGGCAGTAAAAACATTTACGACTACCGGTCCAGCAATATCTATTAATCCGGATGTGTTAACTCTTGGTGCTGCAGCAAGTAGTACAGCAACATTAACTATTACCTCTCTTGCCGGTCAGAATTGGACAGCCACTGCTACAGGATCAGGGTTCACTTTGTCAGCCAATACCGGTACCATTGGAGCAGGAGGAACAAGTACCATAACTATTACTGCATCAAATGCCAATTCAGGGGCATCAACAATGGATTTAGGAACCGTAGAGGTGAAGTTAGACAGTTATACCTCTTCTGTTGTTACTGCTACGATTAAGCAGGAAGGTGGAAGTGCTAAGTATTATGAAAAAGTAACCTCTGAACCTGTAGGTGGATGGGCAGGAGATTATTTAATAACATATACTAAGTCAGATAACTCTGTTATTTATGCTTTAAGTGGTAGAAACGGTAATCCTAATGAAGATACTTATGGGAAATATACTAGTGTTGTCTCACATTTTGTTTCAGGGAATGGTATAGCATCTAATTCCACTACTGACGCCTTCAAATGTACAATAGCTGCGGTATCTGGTGGGTATTCTATTTTGTTTAAAGGTGAGTATTTGGGTAAATCATCCGCCAGCAATGATATGAGATTTGACACCCCTTATATGCCAACTCAGGATGATTGGACTATTACCATTACATTAGGTGAAGTGAAAATTGAGAGCAATAAAAAAACTACTTATTTTCTGAAATGGAACAATAGCTCTCCCAGATTTGCATGCTATACAACAACACAAACACCTTTAACCCTCTATAAATTACAAGAATAACCCTATCTAATCTCTAATATTAAGCCCGTTGGTTTTTCCGATGGGCTTTTTATTTTTTCTGCTTACCTTTGTACTCTCATCTCTATAAGTTACGTGAATATGAGAAAACAGATTAAACTTA
This sequence comes from uncultured Muribaculaceae bacterium, assembly GCA_964432305.1. Lineage (GTDB taxonomy): Bacteria > Bacteroidota > Bacteroidia > Bacteroidales > UBA932 > CAYSND01. The sequence continues at coordinate 9,950 of CAYSND010000053.1, forward strand.
TTATTTTATTGATGGTTATGGGTTCAGGGGTT
>CAYSND010000054.1:0-9731 GCA_964432305.1 uncultured Muribaculaceae bacterium
ATCAGAGTTCTGTTTTTTGCAAGAACAATAGCGTTAGACTTGGAGTGTTTAACTAGGATATTTGCAAAGAGCAGATCTTCGACCTCCTCTTGCGTGGGTGGAACTTTGGTTACTGTTGTAAGGTCAGAAGGGGTTTCGAGGTAGGAATCCCTCTCCTGTACCAATGCTCCTGCAAGCAGGGAGCGGAATTTTTTTCTGCTTGGAGTTGCCGAAGCAGTGGTTAGTATAATTCTATTTTTCTTCTCCTTCAGCACTTCGAGGGCAGCTTCTTCATAATCTGGAGCAATTACCACTTCAAAGAAAATTTTCCCCATCTCTTCCGCACTTTGTAAGTCAATCTTCCTATTAGAAACAATTATCCCTCCGAAGGCAGAGACAGGGTCTGCGGCAAGTGCCGCCATCCAGGCTTCTTTTACGGAGGTACGTACTGCACATCCGCAAGCATTGTTATGCTTAATAATAGCAACAGCAGGTTCTTGAAAATCCGAAATAAGTTCAAGTGCCGCCTCTACATCGAGGAGATTGTTATAAGAGAGCTCCTTCCCATGAAGCTGTTTTGGAAGTGAGGAGGAGTCTCCAAAGAAAGCAGCCATTTGATGAGGGTTCTCACCGTAGCGTAGATGAACAGTATCTGTTATGCTCTCACTAAAAGAGGGGAGGTTCTCATTACGGTTAAAATACTTAAAAATCATTGTATCGTAATGGGAGGAGGTAAGGAATGCAAGTGATGCAAAATATCTTCTCTCTTCAATATCTGTTACCCCTTTTTTTGTTTTTAAAAGTTCGAGAAGTTTTCCATACCCCTCTTTGCAAGGGACTATAAGGACATCTTCAAAATTTTTGGCGGCAGCCCTTATAAGAGAAATCCCACCGATATCTATTTTTTCTATAATATCCTCTTCAGAGGCACCTGAAGCAACTGTCTCTTCAAATGGATAGAGATCAACTATTACTAAGTCTATTCCTGAAATATTATATTCTAAAGACTCTTTAACATCACTCTCGTTATCTCGTCTATGAAGTATTCCTCCGAAGATGGCAGGGTGTAAAGTCTTAACTCTCCCCCCGAAAATAGAGGGGTATCCTGTAAGAGATTCAACTGAAGTAACAGGAATGTTTTTTTGGGTTAGAAAGTCGAAGGTTCCACCTGTCGATATGATCTCAATGTTATTCTTAACTAGCTCATCTGCAATCTCTTTAACATTATCCTTACAATATACGGAAATGAGAGCTTTTTTTATTTTTATCTGTCGCTTTTTTGAGTTCATTTTTGCTTTTTCAATCACAAAGGAAATTAAGTCGTAAAATTAGGCAAATTTACCAATTATTAGTTAAATTTGTATAAATATTTAAGAAGAAATATAAAAGTGGAACGATATGCCATAATTACAGCCGGAGGAACAGGGAGTAGAATGGAGAGCGAACTTCCTAAACAGTTTATCGAAATAGAGGGGAAACCTCTCCTTAGAATAACTATGGAGTTATTCCTTTCACTCCCTTTTAAAGTGAACCTTATTGTAGTTATTAACGGAGCTTATAAAGAGTACTGGAAAGAGTATTGTATTAAAAATGATTTTATCTTTCCATCTATTCTTACTGCAGGGGGGCTCACTCGGTTTCATTCTGTGAAAAAAGGGGTGGGGTATCTTCCTGAGGGGGCGATAGTAGCTGTTCATGATGGAGTAAGACCTTTCGTTTCTAAAGAGTTGATTATATCACTTTATGAAAAGTGTGAAAAAGAGGGGGCTGTAATCCCTGTGATAAGAGCTAATGACTCCATGAGAGAGGTTATAGAAGGGGGAACGAAAGTGGTGGACAGAGATAACTTCCTAATGATCCAGACCCCTCAGGTATTCCGTTCGGAGATTTTAATTAAGAGTTATAAACAGGCTTATAATCCATCATTCACTGACGATGCTTCAGTAGTGGAGAGGGGAGGATACCCTCTGACTTTTTGTGATGGAGAGAAGAAAAATATTAAAATTACTACTGCAGATGATATAAAATTTGCAAGAGCAATTATTTCTTTAGGGGGTCTTTAACCCAAACTTGTCTTTCGATAGCTTGATCAAGTGAGATAAATGTCTCTGTTTGCTGTACTGCAGGTATATTCTGTATAGTATTAATAAGAATCTCCATCAAATGGTCGTGGTCATAACAGTAAATTTTAATAAGCAAAGAGTGCTTTCCTGTTACAAAATGACATTCTACCACTTCTGACATCTTTTTAAGTTGATCGACAACCTCCGAGTAAAGATTTGCTTGAGAAAGAGTTAGTCCCACGAAAGCGCAAACATTCAAACCTAAAGTTCTTGGCTTTACTAACAAACGTGAACCTGTTATTATTCCGAGAGTCTCCATCTTTTTAACTCTCTGATGAATGGCTGCACCTGAAACTCCACATTCACGGGCTATTTCGAGATAAGGCATTCTCGCATTTTGGACCAGATAAGAGAGAATCTTTTGGTCTATGGCGTCAATCTGATACTTAGACATTTGTAATAGATTTATTAAGTAAATTATATTGCAAATGTACTAAAATAATTACAAACTGTAACTTTTTATTCCCCCTTACGATTTAAAACAATGATTTTTTGAATTTCTTCGAGAGTAAGTTCCTCTGCTTTTTTTCCTTTTGGTATTTTAATGTTCTCCTTGTCATGTTTAATATAAGGTCCAAAGCGACCATTTAGAACCTGTATTTTATGTTCGGGGAACTCTTTTATAACTTTCTTAGACTCCTTCTCGGCGTTCTCTTCAATCAGAGAGATGGCTGTCTGCAAATCTATCGTATATGGGTCCTTCCCTTTTCCAAGGGAGATAAAAGCGTCACCATATTTGATATATGGGCCGAATTTCCCTTTAGAACAGAGAACCTCTTTTCCGTTATACTCCCCAAGATGACGAGGGAGATCGAAGAGTTTTAGGGCATCAGCTAATGTTATGCTCTCTATTAACTGTCCTCTCCCCATAGAGGCAAATCTCTTTTCGGGATCATCATTCTCCCCTATTTGGGCGAGGGGACCAAATTTTCCAATTCTAACTAAAACCACTTTTCCTGTTTTAGGGTCATTCCCTAGGACTTTTTCGGTTTTTGTTGCAAAGGTCTCTTTTAGTGTCTCATCAACTCGTTTATGAAATGGGCTATAGAACTCCTTTATTATCTCATTCCAGACAAGTTCTCCGGAAGCCACTTTGTCAAAACTCTCCTCTACCTTAGCAGTAAAACCGTAATCAAGTATTTCAGGGAAGTTCTTTTCCAAGTAATCAGTTACCACTATCCCTATATTTTCGGGGCAAAGTTTTCCTTTCTCTGTACCGATTATCTCTTTTTTGGTAGTTTTAGTGATGGTGTTGTTTTTCAGAGTCAGAGTAGTAACACTCTTCTCTGTACCGATGCGGTTCTCTTTTATTATGTAATCGCGCTGAAAGAGGGTAGAGATGGTGGGGGCATAAGTGGAGGGTCTTCCGATTCCGAGTTCTTCCATCTTCTTAACCAGAGCAGCTTCTGTGTAACGGAGAGGGGAAGAGGTAAACTTTTCAAGGGCGGAGATCTCTATCTGCTCCATTCCGCACCCAATAGAGAGGGCAGGGAGAAGAGTCAATTCCTCTTCATCCTGGTCATCGTGAGATTCAATATAGACTTTTAGGAATCCATCAAAGAGTACCTGTTCAGCTTGTGCCTTGAAAATCTCTTTTATACCGGGTGATGAAATCTCAATATCTGTCTTTTCAAGTCGTGCATCCGACATCTGAGAGGCAATAGTTCTTTTCCAAATCAAATCGTAGAGCTTTTTTTCAGGTGCGCTCCCCTCAATACTGGCATTCTGAATATATGTAGGCCTGATGGCTTCATGTGCCTCCTGTGCCCCTTTAGATTTAGTTTTATATTGTCTTGTTTTAGCATACTCTGCTCCATACATCTCCTCTATACACCCTTTTGCAGTTCCTAAAGCTAATTTTGAGAGATTAGTGGAGTCTGTACGCATATATGTAATCTTCCCCGATTCATACAGTTTTTGGGCGATGGACATTGTTTGACTTACTGAAAATCCAAATTTTCTTGAAGCCTCTTGTTGGAGCGAAGAGGTGGTAAATGGGGGTGCAGGGGTACGTGTAACCTCTTTTTTCTCAATATTGGTTATAGAGAAGTCTCTGTTTTTGCAACTTTCTAAGAACTTCTCTGCCTCTTCAGCAGTGCTGTACCTCTTGTCGAGGGCACTCTTCACTTTTACCTTTGCAGGGGTCCCTTCGGGGTGGAATAGTCCCTCTACCCTAAAATATGGAGTAGATTGGAAGGCAATGATTTCTCTTTCGCGCTCCACAATTAGTCGAAGTGCAGCAGACTGCACTCTCCCTGCGGAGAGGGAGGGTTTGATTTTTCTCCAAAGGACTGGGGAGAGTTCAAATCCCACAATACGGTCGAGGACCCTTCGTGCCTGTTGAGCCATTACGAGGTCCATATCGACTTCTCTTGGGTTTTGAATGGCATTAAGGATAGCATCTTTGGTTATTTCATTGAAAACAATTCTTTTTGTTTTATCTGGAGAGAGGTTTAAAGTCTCTTGTAGATGCCATGCAATAGCCTCTCCCTCACGGTCTTCATCGGATGCAAGCCAGACAGTTTTTGCCTTCTTTGCATCTTCTTTAAGAGCGGATACCACCTTCTTCTTATCGTCAGATACAATATAGTCGGGGATAAATCCCTCCTCTATATTAATTCCAAGGTTTTTTTTGGACAAATCCCTAATATGTCCAAAGCTAGATTTTACCTTAAATCCTTCCCCAAGAAACTTCTCGATGGTTTTTGCCTTAGCAGGCGACTCAACAATGACTAAATTCTCTCCCATAATAGATTTTTCAATGAAAGTGCAAAGTAAAACATAAAGTAAGAGAAAACCCAAATTTTTTCTAAATTTGCCAATTCTAACGATTGTTACGAATGAAAGAAGAAAAGAAGAAAAAAATTAAAAAAGGAGCATGGATTATTGTTTTTGCACCATTTGCATTATTGCTCCTCTGTTTGCTCCTCGTCGGAATTTTTGCAGAAATTCCCTCTTTTGAGCAACTTGAAGACCCGGAAAGTAATCGTGCCACCGAACTTATTTCGGAGGAGGGGAAGATTTTAAATACATTCCATATTGAAAATAGATCTTTTGTGACCTACGAAGAGCTCTCCCCATTCCTAATTCAGGCGGCAGTAGCCACGGAGGATGCAAGGTTCTATTCTCATTGTGGTATTGACTTTAAATCTCTTGCACGTGTGGTGGTTAAGACAGTTATGCTTGGTAACGAAAGAGGTGGCGGAGGTGGAAGCACGATAACCCAGCAGTTAGCTAAGACTCTCTTTCCACGTGATACGGCACAGACTAATTTCCCCGGTGCACAGAAGTTTAAGCTCGTAGTGAGTAAATTCAAAGAGTGGATTACAGCCGTAAAGCTTGAGAGAAACTATACCAAAGATGAGATTATGTGTATGTATATGAATGCTGTCTTTTTCGGGAGCAATGCTTACGGAATTAGGGCGGCATCTAATACGTTTTTCTCAAAAGACCCTTGGGAACTCAATCTTGAGGAGAGTGCAACACTCGTTGGAATGGTTAACAAACCGACCAGGTTTAACCCTGTAATTAATCATGATCGCTCTTTGGCACGCAGAAATCATGTAATATCTCAGATGCAAAAATATGGTTCCCTTTCTCGTGCAGAGCGCGATTCTTTACAACAGACCCCTATTGTTCTAAAATATCAGCAGCAAGATCATAACTCCGGACTTGCACCCTATTTCAGGGATATGATAAAGAGGGTAATGAATGCAAAGGAACCAAAGAGGAGTTCTTATACTTATGAAGAGGACTATATTGCTGACAAAACTCTTTGGGAAGAGGATGGGCTTTATGGTTGGCTAAATAAAAACACTAAACCTGATGGCTCGAAATATAACCTTGATAAAGATGGTCTAAAGATATTTACTACAGTTAATGCTCAGATGCAGAAATATGCGGAGGCTGCTGTGGATGAGCATCTTGGAAAGGATTTACAGCCCGCTTTCTTTGCTGAGCTACGCGGAAAAGGGAATCGCCCTTTTGCAAATGATGTTCCTCGTGAGCAGACTGCTAATCTAATGGCACAAGCTCGCAAATGGAGCGATAGATATAGGAATATGAAGAAGAGCGGGGCAACCGATAAAGAGATTTCAGACTCGTTTAACACCAAAGTAGAAATGCGGGTGTTTACTTGGAGATCTCCCGGTTTTAAGGATACACTTATGACTCCAAATGACTCCTTAAGATATTATAAATCATTTTTAAGGGCTGCATTTATAGCAATGGAGCCTCAAACAGGACATGTCAGGGCTTATGTAGGAGGACCCAATTATCGCTACTTTAAGTATGATAATGCTCGTCAGAGCAAACGTCAGGTTGGTTCTACCATTAAACCTTTCCTCTATACTTTAGCTATGCAGGAGGGATTTACCCCTTGTGATAAGGTGCTTAATGTACCGATAACATTTATTGTCGGGGATACCACTTGGACCCCTAAGAGTACAGATAAACCGGAATGGATAGGGCAGACAGTAACCCTTAAATGGGGTCTGACTAAGAGTAGTAATAATATCTCTGCATATCTAATGAGACAGTTCGGAGCCCAATCTATGGTGATAATGTGTCGTAAACTCGGCATTACTACATATCTTGCCCCTTACCCATCATTATGTGTAGGACCTGCTGATATCTCTGTAATGGAGATGGTAGGTGCCTATAATACCTATCCGAGCAGAGGTGTTCATATTGAGCCGATGTTTGTCACCAAAATAGAAGATAAAGAGGGGAATGTGCTTGCTACATTTACTGCGCGAAAAAGAGAGGCTATCAGTGAGTCCACAGCATATTTAATGGTAAATCTGATGCAGGGAGTAGTAAATGAGGGGACAGCGGGGAGGTTAAGATGGAGATATGGATTGCAGGGTCAGCTTGCAGGTAAGACAGGAACCACTAACGACCAGTCGGATGGGTGGTTTATAGGGTATACCCCTAAATTAACAGCCGGAGTATGGGTTGGAGCTGAGGATAGGCAGGTGCATTTTGAATCTTTGGCTTTAGGAGGTGGGGCTAATATGGCTCTCCCTATCTGGGGACTCTTCATGCAGAAAGTTATTGCAGACGGTAATTTAGGATTATCTCCCAACGACACCTTTCTTGCTCCCGGGGGAATGATGCTAAATCTTAACTGTGATGGGAGTGATAATGATGCTGCTTCGTCAGGAAGTCATTCAGAAGAGTCTTATTTTTAATATATAATTTAATATGCGAAAGAAAACCATTGCCCTGATTTATGGGGGGTACTCTTCTGAGGCAGAGGTATCTGTGAGGAGTGGAAAAAATGTTGCGCGGAATATAGATAGAAAACTCTATACTCTTTATGAAATTCTCTTTTCTAGAGAGAGTTGGAGTGTTATGATAGAGGGGAGGAGTCCGATAGAGGTGGATAGAGCCGATTTCTCTTTTCTACTTGATGGTAAGAGAATCCGTTTCGACAAGGTTATGATAATGATTCATGGAGATCCTGGTGAGAATGGTCTTCTACAGGCATATTTTGATCTCCTCTCCATTCCGTATGTAGGGTGCTCCTCCATAACCTCTACCCTTACTTTTGATAAGTATGCTTCTAAAACTTACTTAAGGGATACCAATGTTAAAATGGCGAAGGATGTCTTTCTAAGGAAGGGAGATAGCTATTCAGTAAAGGAGATAGTTGCTAAGTTAGGGTTGCCTATTTTCGTAAAACCTAATGACGGAGGGAGCAGCTTTGGAATAACAAAAGTTAAAAGCTTGGATGCTTTGGACGAGGCTATAAAACTTGCTTTCAGAGAGGGGGAGACAGTTCTAATAGAGGAGTTTATTCAGGGTGTGGAGATGACAAACGGGGTTTTTTCCTCTAAAGGAAAGCTAAATATACTCCCTGTTACGGAGATTATTTCAGACAATGAGTTTTTCGATTATCAAGCAAAATATTTAGGTGCAAGCCGTGAAATATGTCCTGCGGAGATTCCGAACTCTTTAAAGAATGAAATACAAAAGATAACAAAATTAATTTATCATCATTTCGGGTGTCGTGGTGTGGTCAGAGTTGATTATATTGTAAGAGAAGGGGAGGTTTACTTCTTGGAAATTAATGCTATCCCAGGAATGACGGAGGCTTCGTTAGTACCTCAGCAGCTACGAAGTGCTGGGATAGAGATGAGGGACTTCTTGACTATGCTGATAGAGGATAAAGTGGTATAATAGAGGTTAATATATATTTCTAAAGCACAATAGAGATGACTTATAAAGAGTTTGTAACCAAGACCATTGACTCCCTTTCAGAGATTTATTCCTTAGGGGAGGCTCGTGCTATTGCGGTAAAGGTACTTACTCATTTTCTTAAGATATCTGATTATGAATATATAGTCGAGCCTGGGGTTATAATCCCTAAGTCCGACTTAAATAGACTTCAGGAGGCTGTTTCAGAGTTGGTTGATTATCGCCCTATACAGTATGTGCTTGGGCAAGCAGAGTTTTTTGATCATGTTTTTTCTGTTTCAGAGTCAGTTTTAATTCCCCGACCGGAGACAGAGGAGATGGTCAGAATGATAGTGGATGAATGGAAGAGTACCGGCTATTCTGAGTTTAAAATACTTGATGCTTGTACGGGAAGTGGATGTATTGCCTACTCCCTTGCTGCAGCTTTTCCAAAATCCACAGTTTCAGCCTTTGATCTTTATGATGACGCCCTTAAGGTGGCTCTATCACAGAAGATATTTTTAGATAAAGCAGGCAAACAGCCGATCACTAATGCCCCATTTTTCTTTAAATGGGATGCTTTGGAGGGTCCCCCTGACCATAATGATAAAGCTAAAATGGGAGAACTACTCCCTGAGATGGAGGAGCTTGATATTTTAGTTAGCAACCCCCCCTATATTTGTGAGCAGGAGCGGGATTTTATGGCTCCAAACGTAGCGGAATATGAACCTGATGCTGCCCTTTTTGTTCCTGATAATGACCCACTGAGATTTTATAAATCCCTTTCAGAATGGGCGTCTGAACTCCTTAGGATGGGAGGAAGGGGGTATTTTGAGATTAACGAGGCTTATTCTCGAGAGGTCGTCTCTCTTTTTGAAAATGCCGGATTCAGCGATGTCCTCATCACAGAAGACATCCACTCCAAACCCCGCTTTGTCTCATTTACCAAGTGGTTTTAATCTATCTCTTGCTGCCATTCCTGGCTCTGCTTTTGTCATTCTTAGCAACAGCAATGCATCTGCCTGATTATCAAGCCATATGTCATTGCGGGCTTGACCCACAATCTCCTAATCCATCAAACCATTCCACTATACCCCTCCCATTTCCCTAACCTTAACAGCCAATCCTGTCCAGAGGTGCTTCTGTGAGGGGGTAAAGTGTTGAGGTCATTTTTCTGGACTAATAACCCCTGCGTTTTTCCACCTTACCTTTATAATCGCGACCATGTTACCGCGTTACCGCCAAACCATGTGGAGGTTTGCACCAAAACCGCTCTATATGCATTCTATGTGCAAACCTCCTCATCAAAATCGCCGAATCTGTCAAAACCATGCGTAGGTTTGCATCAAATCCTTGCTATATGCATTCTATGTGCAAACCTCCTCATCCAAACAGCCGAATCTGTCAAAACCATGCGTAGGTTTGCATCAAATCCTTGCTATATGCATT
>CAYSND010000055.1:0-9598 GCA_964432305.1 uncultured Muribaculaceae bacterium
GGACGAGAAGTAGCTCCTGATTCATCAGCCACTATCCCTCCCCATTTAGTCGTTTCAAGCCCCTTAGTGGTGGTAGCAATCAGAGGATTAGGAGATGTACCAAGCGACATGATAACCACATCTGCCTCTATATCAAAATGAGAATCGGGTATTACCACAGGTGATCTTCTTCCGGAGGCATCTGGCTCCCCAAGCTCCATCTTCACACACCTTAGTCCTCTTACCCATCCCTTCTCATCACCTAACACCTCAGTAGGATTTGTAAGCATCCTGAAAACAATCCCCTCCTCCTTAGCATGATGAACCTCCTCTACCCTTGCAGGGAGTTCCACCTCTGTCCTACGATAGACAATAGTAACCTCAGCACCAAGACGAAGCGCAGTTCTTGCCGCATCCATCGCCACATTTCCGCCCCCAACCACAGCCACTCTCCTCCCTACAAAAATAGGGGTCATATATTCGGGATCGTAAGCCTTCATAAGGTTATTTCGGGTTAGAAATTCATTAGCAGAGAAGACCCCGTTAAGATTTTCTCCCGGGATATTCATAAACTTGGGTAGTCCTGCACCTGACCCCACAAATACTGCAGCAAACCCCTCATTTTCGAAGAGTTGGTCAATGGTAACCGTTCTACCTACCACCACATTGGTCTCTATCTTTACCCCAAGTGCCTTAACATTCTCTATTTCAGGTATAACAACCCCTTTCTTTGGGAGTCTGAACTCCGGAATACCGTATTGCAACACCCCTCCCGGCTCATGTAAAACCTCGAAAATAGTAACATCGAACCCCCACTTGGCAAGGTCAGTAGCACACGCAAGTCCTGCAGGACCGCTCCCCACTATTGCCACCTTTTTACCATTAGAAGGTTCTTTTTCTACAAATATTAATCCCTGCTCCTTGCTCCAGTCTGCCACGAACCTCTCAAGTTTCCCAATAGCCACAGGTTCCCCTTTAACTCCGAGGATACAAGACCCTTCGCATTGAGATTCCTGAGGACAAACCCTTCCGCAAACTGCAGGAAGTGAGCTATCTTGAGCAATAATTCTTGCTGCTGCTTCAATATTTCCCAATGCCACTTCGTGGATAAATTGTGGTATTTTTATAGATACAGGACAATCAGTTACACATTTTGGATTTTTACAACCAAGGCAACGGCTTGCTTCAAGCTGAGCCTCTTCAAGGTTATACCCATAAGAAACTTCTTCAAAATTACGAGCCCTTACTTTAGGGTCTTGCTCCCGGACGGGAACTCTCGGTATCTTATTTGCCATTTTTAGCCCCTCCCTATTCTACATTTGTGATCAGCTTCAGCCTCTTGTCCTTTATACATGGTCTGTCTCCTTAGAGCCTCATCGAAATCGACATGATATGCATTAAACTCCGGTCCATCGACACAGGCGAACTTGGTTTTTCCTGCAATAGTAACCCTGCAGGCTCCACACATCCCTGTCCCATCAACCATAAGGGTATTTAAACTCACAATTAAAGGTAAGTCATACTCTTTAGCAGTAAGTGTAACGAATTTCATCATAATCATGGGACCTATAGCGACAGCCTGGTCATATTTCTCCCCTAACTCCATGAGGTTCTTCAGGATGGCTGTTACCAACCCTTTCTCCCCCTTAGAACCATCATCTGTACAGATATAGAGGTTAGAAGAGACTGCGCTAAGCTCTTCTTCCATGATAATAAGGTCTGCACTCTTAGCACCGAGGATAATATCTACCTCTGCCCCCCTCTCAAAAAGATATTTAGCCTGTGGATAAACAGGAGCTGTTCCAACTCCCCCCGCAATAAAAAGATATCTCTTGGATTTAATCTCCTCATCGCTAAGGTGTATAAATTCGGAGGGTTGACCAAGCGGACCTACCACATCCTCTAACGCATCCCCTTCCTGTAAAGCACAGATAGTTTTAGTGGAGGTACCAATGCCTTGGGTTACTATCGTAACGCTCCCCTTTGCACGGTCATAATCGCAAATAGTAAGAGGAATCCTCTCCCCTTTATCATCAACACGGACAATCAGAAATTGCCCCGGTTGGGCAGAAGCAGCAAGCCTTGGAGCCAAAACTTCCTGAAGACAGATGGTCGAAGTCAGATTTTTTCTTTTGAGAATTTTATACATATAACTTTATAAAGATAATGATTTGAAAGAATCGAATGAATACCCTTTTTTCTTCAAATATTTAATCATCTCCTTTAGCCTAATAAACAATGGATCAGGGCGTTCAGAGACAACACCGGGATGAATTAATATTATGGCACCGTTAAGATTACTCTTTTGCTCAAAACGATACAATGCATCCATAAGAGAATTGGCTGTTTTATAACCATTCATACCGGGGTAAGTATAATCAGCAGGGGTGGCTGTTCCGGGGGTATAATTAATAACTCTCATCCCTATAGACTCAAGTGCAGCCACTGATTCAGAATTATAATGTTCATAAGGGGGAAGATACCAAGAAGCATCATCAGCAGCGATTCCAAACTTGGCAAGTTCTGCCAAATTCCTCTTCATATCCACCACCACACTATCAAAGGCAACAAGTGAGGAGTCCCTCTTAGCACCCCAAGGGGAGTAAAGAATATGTTTATCCGAATGTCCCCCCACATAATGCCCTTCATCTATAATCCTTTGTGTAATCTCTTTGTGCTGTTCCATTCTAAGAAAATTCCCTGTAAGGAAGAACGAGCCTTTAACACCCTGATTCTTAAGAACATTTAATATATGATTTCCCCCATTAAAGAGAGAATCAGCCGAGAAAATAAGATATATAGTTTTACTTTCAGGTTTTACCCTTACAGCAGCTCCATAATGATCTTTAACAAGCGAAATATTTCTCTGCTCCCTCCCCTTGCTCTCCATACTTGCCAAATAATAAGTAAGCCCTGCCGTTCCGTCCATTGTAGGTTCATTGCTTGCATAATCCCCAATATCATCGTGATAGACCGCTATACCATTATTAAATGGGGCATATTTATCTTTATGTCTTAGAGAACCTGCTCCTCTTTCATGAAAAACCGTATAATAGACAGGACCATCTACAAGTCCCCCATAAGTCAAATCGCCGGTAAGGTGAGTATATGATGAGTGAGGGGAGTCTGGATAGTCATACCCGGCCGGGAAACCGACTATCATAGATGTCCCCCATGGATTACACCCGAAAAGCCAATCACGAAGAGCTGTCTCCATTTCAAGAAAAGAGTTATCTCCTGTTACATTGTTATAGAGTCTTGCCTGTGTTATTGCAGCAGAAGTAAGGTTGTTTGAGCACCAAATATATGGTATCCCATGCATAAAAGGGTCTCCCACAGCTCTATCTTTAATAGCCTGAAGCCCCTGACGCATAAACTCGGAGTATTTGCTACTAATTTTAGCATCATCCGACTTAGCGAGGTAATAATGTCCTAAATTAACGAAAGGGTAATATTGATAGTGTCTCCCCCTCCCAAGCTCCATCCAAGGGGTTATCGGTTCAAGTTCTCCCCAATAATTGGCATCGATTTTCCACTTCGGATTTTTAGAATATTGCATAAAAGTGGCTGCCGCAAGTTCAATATCGTCAATGTAAGTATCCTCTTCGTAGAAATAGGGAGAGACAACGCAGGCAGTCTGGGTGTTCCCCGGAACCTCAAGTGCAAATTCATACGCAGGCTCTGCCTTAAATGAGATCTTCTCTGCAAATTCCGGATAATATTTTTTCAATGCCTCCGCTCCGAGAGCAAATGTGGAGGCAAATTTCCCCGCAGTGGAGGAAACACCTGTTGTTCTATTGATATATTTTGACAATCCTTGAGGCTGCCCTGTTACAAAATAGACAGGGCGTCCCTTACCGGGACCAAACCCGTAGTCCACTTTATCATCTTGCGGTTTACGGAACCCTGCGTGGTCACGGTCGTCAGCTATCTGATTAAACATGACTCCACGCTCAGGATTCATCTTTACCATCCACTCAAGTCCCCACTTTGCCTCATCAAGGATGTCGGGGATGCCATTGGAACCCTTCCTCCCTCTTGCATCGTATTCATCCTTGAATATTGACTTATCCTCCTGCTCCATATATGCGAATAGCATATGATAAGTGGCTGTAGCAGATGTTGTAAGATATTGAAGATAATCTGTTGCATCATGCCACCCACCTGTAACATCTATCTTCTCTCCACTTCGTGTGGGGTGTCCGACTATAAAACCATCGTGTTGATGACATAAAGCATCATTGTATGGATTATCTCCACACCTCTGCTGTCGCATATAGACCAACATATAATCAGCAAGCCCGTCATAAGCTAAAGGGGAGATTTTAAAATTAACGCTACGTGCTCCGTTACTTACAATATAATACCCCCCCGGTGCTTTTATTGAAGAGAAATCCAGTCTGAAAGCTCTCTTCATATTCCATTTTGAGGCATTAGTTGAAACCCCTTTTCCTTTGAAAACTAATTCATCATTTTTAGCATTATAGACCTGAAAGTCACCCTCAGCCTCATCCAAAGAGATTAAGACAGCTACCTTAATATCCCCTGGAAGATAGCCGACTTGATTAACCCTAACCCATGACTGGGCAGATAAAGAGAGAGATAGAAATAGAAAACAAACTATAAATAATGCTTTATTCATAATGAATTTTTTAAAAAGTAAAAGTAATAATTTATTTCTTTTCAGTCGCCGTATATCCCAATTTTTCTATCGCTTTAGCAAGTTTTTCTACATTGGTTCTCTCTATACGATACTTTATCCAAACTGTTTGTGTCTTTAAATCGACCTTCATATCTTCTACCCCTTTTTCAAAAGGGAGTTTTGCCTCGACTTTCTTAACACAGTTAGGGCAGTCTATGCTTGTAACAAAAGTAACCTCTGCCACTTTTTTATCATTCTTTTTATCATTCTGAGCTGAGAGGGTGAACGAAAAGAGGGTAAATAGTGCGATTGCCGCGATTGTAATGTAATGTTTCATGATTGTATTGTTTTAAATATTATTTCCATAAAGTAAATCTCATCCCTGCATATACCTTTATTCCCATAAGTGGACCCCAAATTACTGAGGCATTAAAGTCATCGGAGAAAGGTCTGTCAGCAGCGATAATTGGGTTTGGTTGTCTATAGTTTGTTAGGTTCTCTCCCCCCACATATACATCGAAATCTCTGAATTTTCGTGTAACTTGTGCAAATAGAATAGGGTAAACAGGAGAGTATTCTTTGCCACTCCCCACAAAATTTGGAAGCCTTGACTTCCCATTGAGTTGGGCTGTAAAGTCAAATGTCCAAACATTCATTCTGGTAGCATATTGTAAATTCAAAACCCCCTTAAAACGACTTGTGAGGGGCCTTTCGACTAATCCTTGTCCCTCAAGAGTTACCTTTGCATCAGTATATCTAAAAGTAGTAAGAACTGTAAATCTTTCAAAAGGTTCTACGGAGAAATCAAGCTGAAAAGTATTGGTAAAGGATCTTCCATTAAGGTTATAAAGCCATACTTTCGACCAATCTCTCTCCTGATCCACCAATATCTGATTAATAAAATCTGTTCTAAAATAATCAAAACTCAGGTAGGCGTTCTCCTTCTTTACCCCTAAAGGGAGATAGGCAGTTGCATTCCCACCAAATGTCCAGGCATCTTCTATTTTAAGGTTTGGATTTATGAAAATCCTCCTCCCTGTTGAGAGCATACCGAGATTATCAGCTATGATATTTGGAGAACGATAACCTCTCCCACCTGAAAACCTCATAACTAAGTCATCAGTAAAGGAGTATTTCAAATTAGTACGGGGAGCAAAAAGCCATCCGTGAAGATTATTATAGTCAAGCGACAAATCGACCACTCCGGTAAATTTCTCCCCATAAGTATATGTGTATTCTCCGTAAAAACCTAACTGGTTTTCTTTTCGAGAGAGATCTTTAGGGAAGATAACATCCATAAGTTTCTCGTCGAAGTTGTCGAACTGGTTTCGTATTCCAAAAGACATTCTATGAGAATCATTAGGTATATATTGGAATATAGCATTAGCAAAGAGAGAGTTCTGTTTTCCATTATAGAGTTTTAATCCATAATTTGAATCCATTTTATGGAAATTGTAATCTACGACTAAAGCAATATTCATAGAGTTATCTGCATTAAGAGGTACCCCCACTTTTCCAAAAGCATTAACCCCTTTATTTCTAATGGTAGAACCCCAATGTAACATAGAACTTGGTCCTATCTCTTTATAATTCATCTCTCCCCCATCTCTCTCATCACTCAATGCCCTAAATCCAAATCGAACTTGCAGACCACTCTTGGCATAATAAAGCCAACGATTTGCAAGGTTAAACTGAAGTGTAGTCGGTTCATCTCTGAATCCGTCTCTGTTTCCATCATGTTTTATAGGGTCTGTGGAGATATGCCCAAGAGCCACAGTACTCCACTTTTCATTTAACTGAATCGAGGAGGCAACATTGAACTCTGTGCGAAGCATATTGCTCATCATAAAATTAATAAAGAGTGGATTTTCAGCAGTCGGTTTACGATGTTCCATATTAATCTGCCCTGTAATAGCTTCCAAGCCATTAATTACCGAAGATGGACCCTTGGCGATTTGAATACTCTCAAGCCATTGCCCGGGAATATAAGTTAGTCCAAACGGAGATGCCAATCCCCTCATTACGGGGCGGTTTTCATCTAACATCTGTGTGTAGATGCCTGAAAGTCCCAACAGCCTTATCTGTCTTGCACCTGTAATAGCATCAGAGTATCCTACAGTAACAGAGGCAGAGTTTTCAAAACTTTCTGCCAAATTACAACATGCCATTTTGCAGAGCCCTGCTGCTGTAATCACCTCGGTTTTCATTGAAGAGAGTTTGGAGAGATAATTTCCACTCTGTTTCCCAAGAACCACTGCTTTTTCTAACTCATTGATTCCTCTGAGGAAAAACTCAACATAAGTAGCATCCGTTGCTAATTGAACTGTATCTCGAGTGTAACCTATTGCGGTAGCAACAAGTGTATTTTGCACCTTATCGAAGGAGGTAAAAAGGAACCTCCCTTTCTCGTCGCAGTCCATATAAGTCCCCGACTGCAGCCAATAAACGGTGGCAAAAGGGAGAGGTTCTTTAGTCCCATCTTGTTTCAAATTATATACTACCCCTTTGAGGGTGTGGGACTTCTGCGCATAAATATTGGCAGTGGTATATATAAAAAGGAAGAATAATAAAAAAACGTATTTCTTCATGATGTTTGTAAATTAAAGTTAGACAATAATGTTTTAAGTGAACAATATCGTCATTCTACAAACGCCACTGGGAGAATAAAGGGAGATAAGAATCAAAATGAATTAAAGGGGGAAGAGGGAGGTCGCAAGAGCTCCCTAAGGAGGGGGCTGCACTCCCAAAATTAATAGTCTCCGGCACCACAAATTCCGCTAAAGCGACATATGAGGGGGCGGAGATGAAAAGAGGAGTTTCCGAATCTTGCACATCGTCAAGAACTATCACCTCTGTAGAGCAACATCCATCATCATGTTGTGTACAATGATGACACTCTGTACCACTACAACATTCACTATTATGGCTATGAGAATGTATGTTCTCACAAGAAACATCACCTAAGAGTAAGAAAAAATCCCGAGTATTGTTACAAGTGCAAGTATGTACTCCAAAACCCACATAGGAAAGGAGATAGAGCATTATAACAGGTGCCATAAAAATATGTGAAATAATTCTTTTCATCAGATTTTTGTATTGGCAAAGATAGAGATTGTCATTATATTTGCAAAAAATATCAGCACTTAAAAAGTTAATCATCATGAAACAATTTTTCAAAACCTTACTGGCTTCATTCGTAGGAGCGTTGCTCGCTTTGGGTATCATCTCTATCTTCTTTTTCTCAATGATCTCATCGCTTGCCTCTTTTGCCGAGAGTACTACTCCTGTTGTTCCATCTAAAGCCATTTTGAAACTCGACTTTCAGAAAGGTCTCTCCGAACAGGATACAGACCAGCCTTTCGATTTAAGCTCATTAAATCCATATATTTCATCTGCTTCATCTACCATTGGGATTCTTAAATTCGTACAGGCAATAGATAAAGCTGCGGAAGACCCCGCCATTAAGTTTATCTATATGAACACCTCCGGTCTCATGAGCACTACTTCACAGCTTGAAGAGGTTCGAGATGCACTTTTAAGGTTCCGTAATAGCGGAAAAGCAATTATATCTTATAGTGACCTACTAACTCAAGGGGGGTATTATCTCTCCTCTGTCTCTGACAAGGTATTTGTAGAGGAGGAGACCATGAATGAAATCCTTGGAATATCGCTTAATGTGGTCTTTCTAAAAGATGCTCTTGACCGCCTCGGAGTGGAGCTTCAGCTGATAAGACATGGGAAATATAAATCCGCAGGGGAGCAGTTTGTGGCAAATTCAATGTCAGATGCCAATAGAGAGCAGAATAAAGCTATGATAGACTCTATGTGGGAGACAATGGCTACCGCTATTTGCGACTCGCGTGGAATCGACCTTAAAGAGTTTAATAGAAAAGTAAATGACCTCGAACTCTCCACTTCCGAAGAGTTATTAGCTGCCCATTTGATTGATAGTGTTTTAACTAAAACCCAACTCTCCGACTATCTCTGCACCCTTTTCGATGTAAAGAAAGAGGATAATCTCAAATTCGTAACCATAGATGATTATGCCAAAGCAGTCGTTAAATCTAATATGAAAGTTAAAGAGAAAATAGCTGTAATCTATGCAGATGGAGAAATTACACTCGGAAAAGGGGAGGGTGTCTCATCAGATAAATATCGTGATATCATCTCCAAAGTCAGAAAAGATAGCACCATAAAAGCTGTTGTCCTTAGGGTAAACTCTCCCGGCGGAAGCGCACAGGCTGCTGAGATTATCCGCAAAGAACTTATACTCCTAAAAGAGGCAAAACCGCTAATAGTTTCATTTGGTGAATATGCAGCTTCAGGTGGATATTGGATCTCCGCAGGTGCTGATAAGATTTTTACTGATGCCACCACCCTGACAGGGTCTATCGGAGTATTCAGCCTTATCCCCTCTTTTGGCAAAACAGCCAGGACTAAACTACATGTTAACCCCGTTCCCGTCTCCACACATAACCATTCAGATATGTATTCATTCCTAAGACCATTGGATAAGAAAGAGGTAGAAGTAATGCAGAGACAGGTTGAGGTGGTTTATACCTCATTTGTTGAAATCGTTTCAAATGGAAGAAATATCTCTAAAGAAGGGGTTGATAATATTGCACAAGGAAGAGTCTGGACAGGAAAAGATGCACTGACTATTAATCTTGCAGACTCTAAAGGGGGGCTTTATGATGCACTAAGTTATGCCGCCTCCATCTCAGAACTTGAAAACTACAGGCTTGTAGAATACCCTGCCGTTAAAACCTCTATGGAGAAAGTCATGGAGTCGTTTAACAAAACCCAGGCTACCATTAAGAGCGTCAGCACTACCGATGCCATGGTTGACTATATCTACGACAGACTCCGTACCGAAAAAGGAATCTACGCCCGCCTCCCCTATATCTATTATTTTAATTAGGGGCGGACATTCAGGTCATAGCGGCAGTTGCCTTCGGCGATCCTCCCCACTGCGTG
>CAYSND010000056.1:0-3970 GCA_964432305.1 uncultured Muribaculaceae bacterium
AGAAAAAAGTAGGGTAAAACACCTCGAATGCGGTTTATGGTTAAAAGAAGGAAAAAAGTGTTGGACAAGGGCGAATTTAAGAAGTTATTCGACAGCCATTTCGACTCCTTAAGAAGTTTTATATACTTCCGAACGTCAGATGAGCAGACTGCTGAAGATATTGCACAAGATGTCTTTATGCGGGTATGGGAAAAGCGTGAGTCCCTCGACACCTCCAATATCAAAGCCCTTCTTTATAAAATGGCTAAGGACAAAGTAGTTAGCTATTATAGGAGGGAGGGGACCAAGCTCGATTTTGCCAAAAATATGAGTTTTAAGGGGGATGCAATTTCTCCACAAGAGGAGCTCCAATTCGAGGAGACAATGAGGAGATATTCGGAAGTTTTAGGAGAGATGACTGAGGGGGAGAGGGAGGTCTTTTTAATGAGCAGAGAAGAAAATTTGAAATACAATGAAATAGCAGAGCGGCTTGGGTTGAGTGTTAAAGCAGTAGAAAAGAGAATGAGTGCCGCATTAAAATTATTAAAAAATAAAATTTTATAGTTATGAAGCCGGAGAATATAAAAGTTACCCCCACTTGGAGTAAAAGCAAAGAGCAGATCTGGGCGGAGCGCTTCGAAGCTCTCTCGGATGAATCCATGGAGGTTTCGGTGAATCAGGGGAAGAGGTTGAACTTTACCCGAAGGCATTGGCTCTCAATAGCCTCTGTAGCAGCCGCAATAGTGGTGGTATTCTCATCCTTTGCCCTATTGTATAATAAGGAGGTAGTTGCTCCAAAGGGGACCAGGCTCTCCCTGCTTTTGCCTGATGGTTCCAAAGTGCAGTTAAATGCTTATAGCAGTGTGAGTTATAAACCATATTCATGGAAGATTTCGAGGAGGGTTAAAATGGAAGGAGAGGCATTTTTCGAGGTAGTAAAAGGGAGCAAGTTTAGCGTTATAACCCCTAATGGTTCTGTTGCAGTGCTTGGAACCTCATTTAACGTTATTGCCAGAGGAGAACTTTTTGATGTTACTTGTGTTACAGGGAGAGTTGAGGTTACCTCTGCCAACTCTTCGACACTTCTTACTCCGGGAATGGGTTCCACACTTCACGAGGGTACCCTTGTAAGTTCTGAAGGGAGGGATGCTGACGCAATTACAGGGTGGATAAAAGGGGAATTCTCATTTTCCGATGCCCGTTTGATAGATGTTATTGAAGAAATAGAGAGACAATACAACATAACTATTGTGGCTCCAAAAGATTTAAACTATTTTTATACCGGCAAATTTTCAATGGATAAGAATCCTGAGGAGATTTTGCAAATAATAGGTAAGCCTTTTGGAATTACATTAGGGATAAAATAACTTGAAGAAGACAATAGTCGCTATATTGCTACTGCTCCTTGCCACAATTTGTTTTGCGCAGGGGGTGGAGCTTCGCGTTAAAAACGAGAGGCTTGATAAGGTATTGTTGGGCCTAAAGGTGCAAATTTCATTTGATAGTCGTGCATTGTCTAAATATAAAGTCTCTGTAGAGCGAACTTTTTCATCACCTAACGAGGCTATTAACTATCTTTTGTCAGATAAGCCTTTTATTTCTGAAGAGATAGGTGGGGTGTTCGTGATTTCGTCAAAGCCGGAGCCTAAAAAAACTCCAAAACCAATTAAAGAAGAGGTTAAGGGGGGAGCCATCACTTTGCCCTCGGAGGAGATTCCCTCTATCAATGCCAATATCAGCGAAATAACGATTACCGCAGCGATGCCGACTTACTCTCCTATAATATCAGATGAATCCACCTCCACATTTATTACTGAACAGAGAGTTGCCCGTTTAATGCCCGGGAGTGGGGATAATTCTGTTTTTAATTTATTGCGTCTGATGCCGGGTATTCGTGCCTCCGGTGAACCTTCCGATGAATTGATTGTCTGGGGCTCTACTGCCGGGGAGAGTCGTATTGTTTTTGATGGTATCCCACTCTTCGGAATGCGTGGTTTTAATGACAATATTAGTTTTATAAACCCTTATCTGGTAAAGGATATTAAGGTGTTAAAGGGGGGGTATGGTGCCTCTTATGGGAATCAGATCGGAGCAGTAGCCGAAATATCGGGGAATGCACCAAATGTAATTAGACCCTCCGTAAAAGCCAATATTAGTATTCTTACAGCCAATATTTACGGAAGTTTACCAATTTCCAAACGCTCTGCCCTCTCTATAGCTTATCGCCGTACTTTTTACGACCTCTATGATAACCAGGTCTTTAACCCATTTAATGGTCGCCGTCCTATAAAAGTATCTAAAAGTGTGAGACCGCGTCCCACCACTCAGACTGCTTATATTACCCCAAAATATCTCTTCTCAGACCTTAATCTCTCCTATTCAGGTACCCTTTTCGACAGAGATGAGTACCGTATTTCACTCTATGGAGCAAAGGATAAATTTAGCTATACTGCTGATTATGAATCTGACGAGACAATAGAAGGGAGGCAGGAGAGCAGACAATATGGAGCCTCTGCCTCGTATAAACGTTTCTGGAATGAGGGCTCCGTCTCTAAACTCTCCCTCTCTTTTTCTCGCCTTAACACCTTCGATGAGGAGACTAATCGTCAGACAATGGACTTCTATGCAGAACAATATTCCGCAACACTTTCACACTCACAGGTAATAGGCAAGTTCCAAAGGCTCGAGGCAGGTTTCCAGATGGATCGTTTTTCAGTTACCGGAGGTACGCTTCTAAAACCCTCCTTATTCCTTTCTGACAATATTTCAATAGGTCCTTTCTCATTTAATGCGGGGCTCAGGGGGGACTTTTTACCCGATAAAGTTAATTTGCAACCCCGTCTTTCAGCGACAGTTTCTCCTTTTAAGGGGTTCAATATTTTCACCTCATGGGGACTCTATAATCAATATATGACTCGTCTCCCTTATAATATAAAGGATAAACAATATACACTTGTTTGGGGTATCAATGACCAATTAAAAGCTATGCATACTGTTTTGGGGCTCTCATATAAATCTCCGATTGGCTTTTCAGCTACCCTGGAGGGGTTCTCAAAAAACATTTCAGGTGCAGTCAGGCTTTCGGAAGAGGGAATTAGCTCAGAAGATATCTCTTTACTCGGCGGTGATCTTTTTCTAAAATATGATTTTAAAAGAGGTAGTTTATTCGGTTCATACTCTTTAATTAACAGTAAAGATGATGGGATAGGACACGAATTGAAATTTGGTTCTCTAATAAACCTCAAGCCTTTTATTCTCTCTGCCAACTATATATATGGGACAGGGTTCACTTTGCTTAATTATTCAGGAGGAGAGGGAAAAGGTAATGCCTTTGGCAGACCCTCAAATGCCACACTGACGAATATTGATAAGCCATATTCTAGATTTGATATAGCTGCCACTTATAGATTATACCTTAAAGGGTTTACATTACAGACCGGAGTCTCCCTTATTAATCTTTTTAATACTGAAAATCTCAAATATAGCTACACCGTTCAAGGGAAGAATGACCCCATCACACTCTATTCCGGAGCAATGCCTTTTACCCCTATGTTTTTTTTAGAAATATTATGGTAGGGTAAAATTTGATTTGTGCGGTTACTATTCAGAAACAAATCAAATTATAAAAAAGATGAAAACAAAATTATTTTTACTTGCGGCTATATCTGCCATTTTTACATTAACTACTGTATCATGCGACAAGACAGTTGCTGATAATCAAATTAACTTACTTGAAGTGGACGAGGAAGGAACCACTATGATGACCAAATCTGCTGTAGCTCCTTTATTTGATGCCACAGACCCTCTTACTGCAGACGAAATAGAATTTTTATATGCTATGCGTGAAGATGAGAAAGTAGCAAGAGATGTTTATAAAGTTTTTGCTGAGAAATATCCAACTGCACCCCAAATCGCAAGAATTGGAAAAGCTGAAGCATCGCACATTGCTTGTATAGAGGAAGTATTGTCTTTCTATGAAATAGAGTTCCCT
>CAYSND010000056.1:4070-9515 GCA_964432305.1 uncultured Muribaculaceae bacterium
TCCCAAGCAGATTTCGATGCCATAATTAATGCAAAATTCGACAAAGGACAAGGTTTTGGTAAGGGCAAAGGAAACAATGGTAACACCAATAGTGAAAAAGGTGGAAAAGGGAGTGGCAAAAAAGGATCCGTAAACCAAAATGGCGACTGTACCAGTACTACAAATGGAACAGCTCCCGGCAATGGAAGCAGCGGAAAAGCCGGAAAAGGGTATCGTTGGGGTAAAAAATAGTTCCTATGTAAGTGTTTAATGTTTAGTAAGGTGAGGTTGACTACTTGAGTCAACCTCTTTTTATTGATAATATAATTGCAGATAATAAAATTAATTATACCTTTGCACAAATTTTCCATAGGAACTAATTTCCGCAGGAAACAAAGAGATGGATATTATTAAAATGAAAGAATTTATAAAAGAGAATATGCTCTATATAATTGGAGGCGTATTAGGAGCGGTAGGTGGATACCTTTACTACCACTTTATTGGATGTACCACAGGGACTTGTCAAATCACTTCATCCCCTTATTTGAGTGTTTTATTCGGGGCAGTAATAGGTGGTTTGTTATTAAGTATGTTTAAAAAAGAAAAAAAGAAAAAGAATTAAGAGTTATGGCACTATCTGTTAAAAGCAATATTTGTCCACAAAATCATCGTTGCCCATTGATAAGAATTTGTCCTTTAGGTGCGATTTCACAAGATGGTTTTGGACTTCCGATAATAGATGAGAATAAGTGTACTGAGTGTGGAAAGTGTGTTAGATACTGCCCACTCAGAGCCGTTCGATAGTAGTTATGGATAAGCTTTGTAAAATAAGAGATATTCAAAAAGCTGTAAATCTCTTTGAGGAGAGTTTTGAAAAGAGATATGCACTCTCGTTAAATGAGGGGATGGCTCTGTGTCATATCTCAAAAATGATTAGGCTTTCTTCGGGGGAGTTAGGAGAACTTCTAAGATTAACCCCTTCAAATACATCAAAAGTTATAAGCTCATTAGAGAAAAAGGGTTTTCTTAGGAGAGAGATAGGTGAACAGGATAAGAGGCAGATGTTCTTTGTTTTAACTCCCGAGGGTGATCTCTTCTTAAAGAGTTTAGTTATAGATGATATAGAACTCTCAGGGATATTGAAAAAGTTGCTTTAGTGGTGCTAACTCATCGAAGAGAGGAGCCATTTTGTAACTTTCTCCCCATAACTCTTAGAAACAGGAATCTCCGGAACTCTATCTACCCCAATATCTAAATAGATACCGTTCTTAGTTTTTTTAGCAACCTTTACTTGGTCAAGATTGACCATAAAAGAACGGTGGCATCTGATTATGTTGGTGTTTGTGAATTTTTCTTCAATGGTTTTAAGGGTGTTTCTAAGGAGGAAATTAGTTAGTCCCTGTTTACCCATATACCATATAGCCACATAGTTGTCTGCCGATTCCATATACATAAGGGACTCTTTTTTTATAGATAGGCGGAGTTCCCCTTTATCATCGTGGAATGAGATTATTTCATTCTTTTTATTTGGATCCTCATCTTCACCATCTTTATTTTTTTTATCCTTTAGCTCTTTTAGTTTATTGGCGTTCTCTTGAAGTGCAAAATAGAGATGCATGATCGTATATGGGAGCAAAAGTACTAGTGAAGTATTTTTTACAGAAGCTTTAAAAACCTCTCCAAACTCCCTGTTTTCATTTAAGGTATATGAGATAAATGTGTAGAATATAGACATAAAGAATATCTCTGCAACTATCCAAATGGCATATTCCCAATAGCTTATTGTGTGTTTTTTGGTATAATAAAACATAAAGACTCTACTGATAACCACAACAAGAACACCTGTCAGAATTAAAAGAGAGGAATAGGCAAAATACTGGAATTTAGAGATATCATACCACTCTTTTGAATTAAATGGCTCATAGATATTTATAAAAAAGAGGGCGAATATGGCTGTAAACATCACCAAGGAGACCACATTTGATTTCCTATAAATATATGGTGGTATTTTTCTTTCAATAAAAGCCATAAATCAATTAGTATTTCTGCAAAGTTAAAGTTTTTATCCCAATTCGTTCGCCCCGAGATAGATTTTTTCATCCCTAAAATTTGAGATTCCGTCCCTTGACCTCCATCCCGACACCATTTTTTTGCATTTTTTTCATTCTCGCCATTAATTTGTGAAAAAACAAGAACAATGGATATTGAATTGAGGAACAAAAAACTGGCTGCACTTTTTTCTTATGACGAAAGGGTACTCATAGAGGATTCTAATATAGAAATGCTCCCTTATAGTTTTTCTCAGGAGATGGGGAGGGAGGATATTAGTAGCATTCAAACTAATTTTCCCACTACCGATTTTTGTGTCTCTGTGGATAGTAGTATTGCGGAGAACACTAATTTTAAGTATGTTGTTTTTAACCCGAATGGGAGCAAAAGAAACGATAAAGCGATTTTATTGCT
The DNA here is from genome assembly GCA_964432305.1 of uncultured Muribaculaceae bacterium. Lineage (GTDB taxonomy): Bacteria > Bacteroidota > Bacteroidia > Bacteroidales > UBA932 > CAYSND01. Next base: position 6,513 of record CAYSND010000056.1, read on the forward strand.
TCACGGTTTAAATGAGAGGAATTGGAATAAATATCTGATATGGGCTGAGGATCTCTCAGCGAAGGGGGGAGTTCCTGTAATATTGTTCCCGATTGCTTTCCACATGAATAGGAGCCCAAACTCTTGGTCTTCACCCCATTGGATTATGCCATGGACATCGAAAAGAAGAGATCAAATCTCCGGTTTGGCTAACTCTTCATTTTTTAACCTTGCACTTAGCTCACGACTGTCGCAGTGTCCGGAGAGGTTCTACGTTTCAGGGCGTGAATCATATTATAATATTGTCCAACTTTTACTCCAGATAAAAGAGGGGAGACATCCACTTTTTGCTTCAGGGTGTGATGTGAATATATTTGCTTATTCTATTGGGGCATTTCTTGCGCAGATTATGTCTATTTCCAATCCATTAAATCTCTTTGAAAAATCGAAACTTTTTACTTTCTGCGGAGGGTCTATTTTTGAAGATATGGATGGAAGCGCGAAGGATATAATGGATGCAGAGGCTTTTGCAAGGATTAAGAAATACTACTTAGATGAGTTTAAGGAGTTTCGCAATGATAATGCAGAGCACTCTTTCAGAATAATGATAGCTGCTGATGATTATAAAGAGGAGAGAGAATCTTTTTTCTTTAGAGCCAAGGAGAGAGTAAAGATGGTTACCATGAAAAGAGATACCGTAATACCCACTTCAGGGGCTATTAGGGCTATAGGTAAGAAGAACGCTTCGATAATTGAAGAACTTGATTTCCCTTTTGACTATTCCCATCAAACCCCTTTTCCGACTAATAAAGGAGTTCACACGCAACTCCTTTGGGAGAGTTTTAGAATGATATTTGATAGAGCAGAGTCGTTTCTATGTGCGGTTTAAGATTAAATTTTTCCGATTAAATAAATTTTTATACCTTTGCCGTCCGATTCGGGATGTGGCGCAGTTGGCTAGCGCACCACGTTAGGGACGTGGGGGTCGGATGTTCGAGTCATCTCATCCCGACTGATTTCTATCCCCTCCTGGGTCCTCCCCAGAGGGGAGGAGGATTCGCGCTGCTACTGTCTTTCCCCCTGCTTCGCAGGTACGACCCGCAGCGGAAGCCGCTGAAAAAGTCCCTTCATCTCCTATAATTAATAATTAACAAATACCTGAAAATAAATTAACCATCTGATTATCAAATAAATAGTTGTTTTATGTTTATTTTTTTTGTATCTTTACACCATAAAACAAATATTTATGATAGCATCTCAACAAACATTAGGATTAAGCCCTTATATAGAATTATATGAGAAATTAATTCCTGAGGATAATTTATTAAAAAGAATAAATAGGTTGATCGACTTCTCTTTTGTCTATTCTGAGCTTAAAGACAAATATTCTCCTACGATGGGTAGGCGAGCTATTGATCCAATAATTTTATTTAAGTATCTGCTTATAAAGATTATCTATCCTGCTTCCGATAGGGATCTTGTCGAACATTCTAAGTATGACTTATCATATAAATATTTTTTAGGATTAATGCCAGAGGACGATGTTATTGACCCCAGTACATTGACAAAGTTTCGTACATTAAGGTTAAAGGATGCTGATCTACTAAATAAATTACTTGGGAAGACCGTGAATATTGCAATATCCAAAGGTTTTATTTCAACAGGTACTGTAATTGTTGATTCCACACATACAAAATCGAAATATAATGCCTATTCTTCTTTGTCGTCTTTAAAAGAGAGATCCAAAGATTTACAAAACATTCTTAATACCTATAAGGTAGAGATAGATACTAGCAATATTAGTAATCAAAGTAGCCTATCTAAGGTTATTGATGAGTACAGAAACATGATAGAAGTTGTACAAAAGACTCAACCTGTTTTGTCTAAGTATCCTTCTGTTTTAGAAAGAATAAATTTTTTAGAAGAGGGCATTAATGACAGTATTACACGTCATGAGGTTTCCATGGATAAGGATGCTAAGAGAGGTCATAAGGCTGAAGAAATTTCTTTTTTCGGTTATAAAACACATATCGCTATGACTAGTGATAGATTTATTACCGGAGCAGTTATTACGACTGGAGAGAAAGGTGACACTAATTATTTACCTCAATTAGTAGAACAATGTGTAACCAATGGTATTTGTGTTGATACTGTTATTGGGGATACGGCTTATGGTTCACAAAAGAAAGTTGATTTATTGGAAGAGAATAATATAAAATTAATAGCTAATGTAAATCCTCAGATTACAAAAAGTAGAGAAGATGGATTTTATATGAATAAAGATGCCGGGATGTTGGTATGTCCAATGGGTCATATATCAATAGGTAAGCGAGAAGTCATGCTGGAAAAAGCACCCAGTAAGAAGGGGACTGAGTATAAATTTGATAAAGAGATATGTAACACCTGTAGTATAAATAAAATATGTCAAGTATATAAGCTCCAAAAATCCTCTAAGGGAATAGTCGTACGGAATATTTCAGAAACACTTAAAAAGCAGTTAGAGTTTTCTAAGACACCTGAATTTAGGGAGAAAATGAAAGAACGATATAAAATAGAAGCCAAAAACGCTGAACTAAAAAACATACTTGGTTATGATACAGCAGACTCTTTTGGGTTAAGTAATATGGAGATGCAAGGAGCTCTAACCATATTTGTGTGTAATATTAAAAGAATATTAAGAATGGAAGAGGATAAAAAGTAAAAAATAACGAGAAACTTCCCTTAAACACAAAAAAAAGGTGCTTTTTTAAAAAAATAAGTATCTGAGGATAAAATATAATTCCTCAAATGCTTTTTTTGTATTTTAAAAAATCATTCAATTATTAGGCACTTAGAAAACCATACTTTTTCAGCGGCTTCCCGCAGCGGTCGTCTGATGACGACTTCTTTCAACTTACTTTATTTTTCTCTTATTGGTTCTTGGGGAATTTCGTCAAGTTTTAAAGCTCAGCACTTTTAATTACATTCGTTCCGTAAGCACGACCCGTGTCGGTCTCTGCAGAGACACCAAACTTCGTTTGGTTA
>CAYSND010000057.1:0-1919 GCA_964432305.1 uncultured Muribaculaceae bacterium
CCGTCCAAAATGCTCGTTTTGAAAAATGTCTGTTTCTTGTAAAGTGTTGAAACATGAGATGTTGGGTGTTAAAAATGTCGGTCGAAAATAATTCAAAATATTTTCAAAAAAATGTAAAAAAAGTTTGTATGTAAAGATTTTTTTATACCTTTGCATCCCGTCTTAAAAGGCATATTATACTTAATGCTCTGAAAGACAGGGAGTTTGGTAAAATTTGAATTATAGTTAAAACCGAATAGACAATGTTACAACCAAAGAAAACAAAGTTTAGAAGGCAGCAAAAAGGTAAGATGAAAGGGAATGCCCAGAGAGGTAATCAACTTTCTTTCGGATCTTTTGGGATTAAGACTCTTGAGCCATGTTGGCTCACCGGTCAGCAGTTAGAGGCTGCCCGCCAGGCTGTAGTGCGTTATATGAAGCGTGAAGGAAAGATTTGGATTCGCGTATTCCCTGACAAACCATTTACTAAAAAGCCGGCTGAAGTACGTATGGGTAAAGGTAAAGGAGCTCCTGAAGGATTTGTTGCTCCCGTTACTCCCGGTCGTATTATTATTGAAGCAGAAGGAGTTCCGATGGATATTGCTAAAGAAGCTCTCCGTCTTGGTGCCCAGAAACTTCCCGTTACTACAAAGTTTGTAGTTCGTAGAGATTATGTTGAATAACAATTAATGGAGGAGAATTTATGAAAAGTAAAGAGATTCGCGAAATGGCAGTAAAAGATCTGCGTGAGCGCGTGGAAGCTGAAAAAGTTAGCCTCGATCAGCTAAAAATAAACCATGCCATCTCCCCTATAGATGATATGTCAAAGATCAAAAAGGCGAGAAGAAGTATCGCTCGCATGAGAACCGTTTTAGGCGAAATGGATAGAAACAGGAGCTAATAAATAATGTTCATGGAAAGAAATTTACGCAAAGAAAGAACAGGGGTTGTGGTAAGCAATAAAATGGATAAATCCATTGTCGTTGCAGTTAAAAGAAAAGTTAAACACCCTATTTACGGCAAGTTCGTAAACAAAACCACCAAATTCGTTGCACACGATGAGAAAAACGAGTGTGATGAAGGAGATACAGTTCGCATTATGGAGACTCGCCCTTTGAGCAGGACCAAATGCTGGAGATTAGTAGAAATCGTTGAAAAAGTTAAATAGGCTATGATACAACAAGAATCCCGTTTACAGGTAGCTGATAACAGTGGCGCAAAAGAAGTTCTGTGCATTCGTGTGCTGGGTGGAACTCGCCGTCGTTATGCAGGAGTTGGCGACAAAATAGTCGTTACAGTAAAAAGTGCCATTCCTGGTGGTGAAGCCAAGAAAGGTACTGTGTCCAAAGCAGTAATTGTTCGTACAAAGAAAGAGATTCGTCGTGCTGACGGTTCTTATATTCGTTTTGATGACAATGCTTGTGTGTTGTTAAACAACCAGGGCGAAGTTCGCGGAACTCGTATTTTTGGTCCAGTTGCCAGAGAGTTGCGCGAAAATTATATGAAGATTGTTTCATTGGCACCTGAAGTACTATAATAAAAAGGAGTTATGAATAAGAAGTTACATATCAAAAAAGGAGACATGGTGTTTGTTAACGCCGGGGACGATAAGGGTAAAAGCGGAAAAGTCCTTGAGGTTGATAGAGACAAAGACCGTGCTATAGTGGAAGGTGTAAATATGATTAGTAAACACACCAAACCTAATTCCAAACATCCGCAAGGAGGTATTATTAAAAAAGAGGCATCAGTTCATGTTTCCAACCTTCAGGTAGTTGATCCCCAGAAAGGTGGTCCTACAAAGATAGGTCGCCGTATAGGTGCTAAAGGGAAACTTGTTCGTTATGCTAAAAAATCCGGAGAGGAGATTAAGTAATGGCAAAGAAAGAAGTAAAGAAAGAAGAACAAGTTAACTTGAAAGGATACGTTCCTAATCTTCAGAA
>CAYSND010000057.1:2019-6496 GCA_964432305.1 uncultured Muribaculaceae bacterium
ATGTATGAGTTTCTTGAGAGACTTATCGCGGTTTCACTCCCTCGTATCAGGGACTTTAATGGTATCAATGAGAAATTTGACGGGAAAGGAAATTATACTCTCGGTATTAAAGAGCAGATTATATTCCCTGAAATCGACATAGACAAAATCGTTAAGATTTTCGGTATGGAGATAACTTTTGTAACATCTACTGAGAGCGACGAAGAGGCACGTGCTCTTCTTCGTGAATTTGGATTGCCTTTTAAGAATAAAAAATAATATAAGTATATATGGCAAAAGAATCAATGAAAGCTCGCGAAGTAAAACGCGCAAAAATGTGTGCTCAATATGCGGACAAGAGGAAAGCTTTGAAAGAGGCAGGAGATTGGGCAGGTCTTGATAAACTCCCCAAGAACTCTTCTCCTACACGTCTGCATAATCGTTGTTCCATAACGGGACGTCCTAAAGGGTATATGAGAGTATTCGGCATTAGTCGTATTCAGTTCCGTGAAATGGCTAGCAAAGGTCTTATTCCGGGCGTTAGAAAAGCAAGCTGGTAATAAACTTAAAACAGAAAGAAAATGACTGATCCGATTGCAGATTATTTGACAAGAGTAAGAAACGCGTATCTTGCTAAACATAAGGTTGTAGAGATACCTTCGTCAAAAATGAAGATAGAACTTACCCGTATTTTACACGATAAGGGCTATATATTGAGCTATAAAGTGGTAGAAGGGACTCCCGTATCTACTATTAAAATCGCCTTAAAGTATCACTCTGAAACTAAACAGGCTGCTATTAAGAAAATTACTCGCGTAAGTACCCCCGGTCTTAGAAGATATGTCGGCGTGGAAGAACTCCCCCGCGTATTAAACGGTTTGGGAATAGCCATTATCTCTACTTCTAAAGGTGTTATCACTGACAAGGAAGCTAAAGAGATGAAAGTTGGTGGCGAGGTAATATGTTATGTTTACTAATTATAATAAAATATAAATAATGTCACGAATTGGAAAATTACCTGTACACCTGCCCAAAGGAGTTACTGTAACAGTTGACTCTGCAAATGTGGTAACGGTTAAAGGACCGCTCGGAGAACTGACTCAGGCTGTAAACCCTGATATCAAAGTCTCTGTAGAAGGGGACAATGTAAAAGTAGAACGCCCCACCGACCAGCCTCGTCATCGTTCGATGCACGGACTATATCGCGCATTGATACATAATATGGTAGTCGGCGTATCGGAAGGTTTTACTATTAAACAAGAACTTGTTGGGGTTGGATACCGAGTTGAAGCTAAAGGGCAAATGCTCGAGTTCTCTCTTGGTTATTCACACGATATTCACTTCCGCCTCCCAAAAGAAGTTAAAGGGGAAGCAGAACCGGTTAGAAAGGGACAAAACCCTATTCTTGTACTAAAGAGCTATGACAAGCAGTTGCTTGGTCAGGTGGCTGCGAAGATTCGCTCATTCCGTAAACCGGAGCCTTATAAGGGTAAGGGTGTTAAGTTTGTTGGAGAACAAGTTCGTCGTAAAGCCGGAAAATCGGCAGGCGCTAAATAATAAGGAGAACATTTATGGCAATAAATAAAATAGAAAGAAGACAGAGAATTCGTTATCGTATTCGCAAGGTTGTAACCGGAACTCCCGAACAACCCAGAATGTCTGTTTATAGAAGCAATAAACATATCTATGTTCAATTTATCGATGATGTAAACGGGGTAACACTTGCCTCTGCATCATCTCATGATAAATCTTTAATAGATTCAGTTAAGGGGAAAAACGCATCAGAGGTTGCTAAAATGGTAGGCTCTCTTGCTGCAACCCGCGCTATTGAAAAGAATATCTCTAAGGTTGCATTTGACCGCGGAGGTTATCTATATCACGGAAGAGTTAAAAATTTGGCTGACGCTGCTCGCGAGGGTGGCTTAATATTCTAAGAACTATGGCAGATATAAATGTAAAGAGAGTTAAAACCACTGATCTTGAATTAAAAGATAGATTGGTAGCAGTTCAGAGAGTTACTAAGGTAACTAAAGGGGGACGCCATTTCAGTTTTGCTGCAATAGTTGTTGTGGGAGATGAGAAAGGGATTGTAGGTTACGGTCTTGGTAAAGCCAATGAGGTTACTACCGCTATTTCTAAGGGAATTGAAGATGCAAAGAAAAATCTTGTAAAGATTCCATTGAATAAAAGAACTATTCCCCACGAACAGGAAGCAAAGTTCGGTGGTGCGAGAGTATTTATGAAACCTGCTGCTCCCGGAACAGGAGTAAAGGCAGGGGGTGCTATGCGTGCAGTTTTTGAGTCTGTGGGTATCCACGATGTTTTAGCTAAGTCAAAGGGTTCTTCTAACCCTCACAACTTGGTTAAAGCTACCATAGCTGCTTTAGTTGAAATGCGTGATGCTTACACTGTTGCAGGTGTTCGCGGAGTTCCTATGCAGAGAGTATTTAAAGGTTAAGGAGGAGAGACACTATGGCAAAAGTTAAAGTTACTCAAATTAAGAGCAAAAACGGTGCAACTAAAAGACAGATAGCCAATTTAGAATCATTGGGACTTCGTCGTATGCATCAGACTGTAGAGATCGAACTTACTCCTGTAACCCAGGGAATGATTCAAAAAGTGTTACATCTTGTAAAATTAGAGGAAAATGAAACTAAATAATTTAAAGCCCGCAAAGGGTTCAGTAGGAAGAGATAGACGCTTAGGTAGAGGAGAGGGTTCTGGACGTGGTGCTCAGTCCACTCGTGGTCACAAAGGAGCTCAGTCTCGTTCAGGATACTCCCATAAACCGGGATTTGAAGGGGGGCAGATGCCTATCCAGAGAAGACTTCCCAAGTTTGGATTTAAGAATCCCACAAGGGTAGAGTATAAGGCAATAAACCTCTCTACACTTCAAGCTTTGAGCGAAAAATATAATATTAATGTTATTACCATAGAGACCCTTCTTGAGGCAGGACTTGTTTCTAAGAATGACAATGTGAAAATTCTTGCAAACGGTGATCTAACTGCTAAACTTGAGGTTTCGGCAAATGCTTTCTCAAAATCAGCAATAGCTAAAATCGAAGCTTTGGAAGGTAAGACAACAATAATTTAATACTGATGAAAAGATTTATACAGACCATAAAGAACATCTTCAAGATAGAAGAGCTAAGAAAAAGGATAGTTTATACATTCCTTTTAGTCTTGGTTTACCGTCTTGGTAGTTATGTGGTAATCCCTGGTATAGACCCTACCCAGCTTGCTAACTTAAAAAGTCAGACACAGGCAGGGCTTTTAGGACTACTCGACATGTTCTCAGGTGGAGCTTTTGGTAATGCTTCTATCTTTGCATTGGGGGTAATGCCCTATATCTCAGCTTCCATCGTAATTCAGTTACTCGGTGTGATGGTTCCTTACTTCCAAAGAATGATGAGAGAGGGTGAGAGCGGAAGAAGAAAGATGAACCAGTGGACTCGTTATCTAACCTTAGCTATCTTGGCATTCCAAGGTCCTGCTTATATAGCAAATCTTCACACTCAGCTTCCGGCTAATGCATTCTTGGTAACAGGTTTTACTTATGGGATTTTTGCTACTGTAATACTCGCAGCAGGTACCATGTTTATAATGTGGCTTGGTGAGAGAATAACTGACAGAGGTATCGGTAATGGTATTTCATTGATAATTATGGTCGGAATTATAGCTCGTCTCCCTTTTGCAATATTTGCTGAAGGTGCTTCGAGGGTAAATCAGACCACAGGCGGTATCCTTATGTTTGTAGTAGAATTGGTTATCCTATTCTTCATCATTGTTGGTACTATTGCACTTGTGCAGGCTCAGAGGAAAATTCCCGTTCAGTATGCAAAAGTAGTAAGAGGGAACAAACAATATGGTGGAGTACGTCAATATATTCCTTTGAAAATCAATGCAGCAGGGGTAATGCCTATCATCTTCGCTCAGGCAATTATGATGATTCCCCTACTATTCTCTCGTTTTAACCATACAGGAGGGTTTGCCGCTGCAATGAGTGACTACACAGGATTTTGGCACAACCTTACCTCGTTTACAATGGTAGTTTTATTTACCTATTTCTATACAGCTATAACAGTAAACCCTACTAATATGGCTGAGGATATGAAGAAAAACGGCGGTTTTATTCCCGGTATTAAACCCGGAAAGAAGACAGCCGACTATTTGGATGCAGTGATGTCTCGTATTACGCTCCCGGGCTCCATTTTCTTGGGACTTATTGCGATACTTCCCGCGTTCGCTATGAAGCTCGGAGTAAACAACCAGTTTGCTTCCTTCTTTGGAGGAACCTCGTTGCTTATTCTTGTAGGAGTAGTGTTGGATACGCTTCAGCAGATAGAATCACATCTGCTCATGCGCCACTATGACGGTTTGATGAAAACGGGACGATTGAAAGGTCGTTCGTCGTAAACGCGATAAAGTTCATTGATATGATCAAAATCAAAACCAAAGAAGAGATAGCTATTCTTAAAGAGAATGCTATATTGGTCTC
>CAYSND010000057.1:6596-9198 GCA_964432305.1 uncultured Muribaculaceae bacterium
AAATCAAAACCAAAGAAGAGATAGCTATTCTTAAAGAGAATGCTATATTGGTCTCAAAAACATTAGCGGAGGTCGGAAAGCATATAGTTCCAGGTGTAACCACTATGGAGCTTGATAAAATTGCTGAAAACTTTATCCGCGACAATGGGGCTGAGCCGGGCTTCTTAGGTTACGGAGGATTTCCTTACTCTCTCTGTGTCTCTGTAAACGATGTGGTAGTTCACGGTTTTCCCTCTGACTACAAACTTCGCGAAGGGGATATTGTTTCCATAGACTGCGGAACTATTTATAAAGGTTACTATGGAGATTCTGCTTACACTTTCCCTGTAGGAAAGATAAGCGACGAGAATCGCCAACTTTTGGAGATTACAAAAGAATCTTTATATCGCGGCATAGCAAAAGCGGTTGTCGGAAACAGAATCGGAGATATAGGGTTTGCAGTTCAGTCTTTTGTGGAGAAACATGGATATTCAGTAGTGAGAGAGATGGTAGGACATGGAATAGGAAAGAATATGCACGAAGCTCCTGAGGTGCCGAACTACGGACTTCCCGGGAAAGGAAAGAGACTCGTCGAGGGGATGACTATCTGTATAGAACCGATGATTAATGCAGGTGGTAAAGCGATTTATCTGCACGACAATGGGTGGGCAATCAGCACCGCTGATAAAAAAAACTCGGCACATTTCGAGCTAACAGTCGCAATCACCAAGGAGGGTCCGGAACTCTTATCCACTTTTGATTTTATCGAAAAACCAAAAATGTAATTTTAAGTAAATTTTAAAGGAGACAATTAACAATTATGCCAAAACAATCAGCCATAGAGAAAGAAGGAACAATTATCGAAGCCCTATCCAATGCAATGTTTAGAGTTGAACTGGATAACGGTCATGTAATAATTGCTCATATTTCCGGAAAGATGCGTATGCACTATATCCGCATCCTCCCTGGTGATAGGGTAAGAGTAGAGATGTCCCCTTATGATTTAACAAAAGGAAGAATTTCATTCCGATATAAATAATAAAACTTACAAAAATGAAAGTAAAAGCATCCATAAAAAAGCGTAGCGAGGATTGTAAAATAGTTAAGCGCAAAGGTCGCTTGTATGTTATTTGTAAAAAGAATCCTAAGTTTAAAATGCGCCAGGGATAATTTTTTAATTTGTAAAACAATAAAGTAAAAAAAGAATATGGCAAGAATAGCCGGAGTTGATTTACCAAAAAACAAGCGTGGAGAGGTGGGATTAACCTACATCTACGGAATTGGTCGCAGTTCTTCAAAGAAGATTCTTACTGAGTGTAGTATTGATTTTGACACAAAGGTTAAGGATTGGAATGACGACCAAATAGCAGCAATAAGAAGTAAAATTGCTGAGGAGTATAAAATCGAAGGAGAACTTCGTTCGTCTGTTCAAATGAACATCAAACGATTAATGGATATTGGCTGTTACAGAGGTATCCGTCATCGTATCGGTCTTCCTGTCCGCGGACAGAGTACTAAGAATAATGCCCGTACTCGTAAGGGTAGAAAGAAAACTGTGGCAAATAAGAAAAAAGCAACTAAATAACGTAAGCTGAATTATGGCAAAGAAAACAGGAACAACAAATAAAAAGAGAGTTGTAAAGGTGGATGCTTATGGCGAAGCGCATATCTCTTCCACATTCAACAATGTTATTGTAACGCTGACCAACAGTGTTGGACAGGTTATTAGTTGGTCATCGGCAGGTAAAATGGGATTTAGGGGTTCCAAAAAGAATACCCCTTATGCAGCCCAAGTTGCCGCAGCTGATGCAGCAAAAGTCGCTTATGATTTAGGGTTGAGAAAAATCAAAGCTTATGTGAAAGGTCCCGGTGCAGGTCGTGAGTCCGCTATCCGTACTATTCACGGTGAAGGTATTGAAGTAACTGAAATAGTAGACGTTACCCCTCTTCCTCATAATGGTTGCCGTCCTAAAGGGCGTCGTAGAGTATAATAATAATTTAAAGTAATTAATTATGGCAAGATATACAGGGCCAACAACTAAAATTGCCCGAAAATTTGGTGAACCTATTTACGGTCCCGATAAATACTTTGAAAAAAGGAATTATCCTCCGGGACAGCACGGTCTTGCAAAGAAGCGTAAAAAGACCTCAGAGTACGGTGTTCAGCTAAAGGAAAAACAGAAAGTTAAATATACTTATGGATTGTTAGAGAGACAGTTCCGCAACCTTTATGGTAAAGCAGCAAGAATGAGAGGTCGTACAGGTGAAAACCTTATAATGCTTCTCGAATCTCGTCTCGACAATCTCGTGTATCGTATGGGAGTTGCTCCCACACGTGCAGCAGCAAGACAGCTTGTAACACACTGTCATATTGTACTTAACGGTGAGGTTTGCAATGTTCCTTCGACTATTGTTAAACCAGGCGAGACTCTTGGAGTTCGTGAGAGATCAAAGAGTATGGAGGTTATTCAGAATTGTGTAGCCGGAACCTCTAAATACCCTTGGCTTGAGTGGAACGGGACAGAAATGTCCGGCAGGTTTCTTAACCTTCCTGATAGGAGTGAGATTCCTGAAAATATCAACGAGCAATTAATCGTAGAGTTGTACTCTAAATAAAAATTAA
>CAYSND010000058.1:0-9143 GCA_964432305.1 uncultured Muribaculaceae bacterium
GCTCCATTCTTAATATAGGCGGTAACCTCAAGTGGTTTCTCGAATCTTGATTTCCTTTTGGGGCTTAAAATTAGAGAGGTGTAAATAGTCTCCCCATTTAAAACATTGTCAGGGACAGAGATAATCTTCATCTGATGATACCATTTTACTTTCCCATCGGGTTCTCGACGGGTGTATTCAATGGACATCCCTTGATGGGTACAAAAATAGGGTTCCAAAGTGGGTGCGGGGGTGTTCTGTCCTGTGAGGTTTGTGGAAAACAGGAAAAGTAGTAAAAAGAGAACTGACTTAGTTATTTCCATCTAAATTCGTGTCTATATTTATAATTCGTTCGTAATTTCTCAAAAGATTCCGGGGCTCTTCTTAACTCTGCATCGAGTTCAAAAATCGGGAAAAGCTTCAAAAATCGCTCCGCAATCTGATTTTCGGATAACAATGATGAAAATTCAATAAATGGAGTTTCGTCGTGAGGTGGTTCAAAATTCGCAAGTTCGGAGATTCCGAAATGCTTCGCAAAGGCCTGCACCACCATTGCAGTTCCATTGACCTTCCCCTCAAAAGAGTACCCCGCAATATGCGGAGTGGCAATATCTGCAATAGAGAGGAGCTCCGAAGAGAGATTCGAAGGTTCTCCGTTCCAAACATCAAGAACAATGGGGGTTCCCCTTCGGGCAAGGAGCGGAGAGTCATCCACCACTTCGCCTCGCGAAGTGTTTATAAAAAACCCCTCCTTTTTCATTTTTGAGAAGAACTCTGCGGAGGCTAAACCCTTTGTGGTCTCATCCAATGGGAGGTGAAGTGAAACGATATCTGAATTTTTGAGAAGGTAATCGAGAGTGCTGAAGATCTCACCCCCCTCCCTCTTTTCACGAGGAGGGTCATTGCGAAGCACATTGAATCCTAAAAACTCCGCAAGACGAGCCACCCGCTCCCCTGTGTTCCCTGCCCCCACTACCCCTATTGTCTTCCCTTTAAGAGGGATTCCGCGCCTCTGTGCCACTGAGTAGAGTGCTGTGAAAACGTATTGCATTACCCCTCCGGCATTGCATCCGGGGGCTGAGGCGAGAGCTATCCCATTGTTTGAAAGGAACTCCCTGTCAATATGATCCACCCCTATTGTTGCAGTAGCGACAAATCTAACTTTAGAGCAGGAGAGAAGTCTGCTATTGCACTTGGTACGAGTCCTTATAATAAGAGCATCAGCATCCCTTACTGTTTGAGCATCGATTGCAGCACCACTCAGGTAGAGTACCTCTGCGTATGGTTCAAGAACACCTTTAATAAAAGGGATATCTATATCTACTACTACTCTCATTACCTTAATATTATTTTTTCGACCACAGGCTCCGGAAAATAAGAATTTATATTATTAATAACAGAGCTGATATCGAACTGAAGGTGGCTCCTTAGCATAGAAGAGGCTATTTTACAAGTAAGGGTTTTAGTTTTAGAATCGTAATATTTGCTTGTAGTTTTTTCTGAAAACTTCTCCCCTACAGCCTTATCCCAAGCCTGAGATATCTCCACCCTTAAAAGCCCCTCCTCAAGTCGTTCACTCTTGATGAATAGCTTTATTATTTCACTTAGTGGCTCTGTCTTCTCCCTTCTCATTCTTCGACCTCCTTAAATAATCCTTTATCAACATTAAATATCTTACTTTCACTCGTTATTGAGTTTATAATCTCAGTGATTCGGGTCTTATTACTATCTGTAATAAAGATTTGTCCGAAATCTTCAGTAGCAACCATGTTAATTAAAAACTTAACCCTATCGAGATCGAGTTTATCGAAAACATCATCTAGCAAAAGAATGGGGGGAAAACCATAGAGAGAGCGCATCATCGAGAATTGGGCTAGTTTCAGAGCGACAAGAAAAGTCTTCTGCTGCCCTTGTGAGGCAGATTTACGCATATTGTACCCATTCATAATAAAGTTAATATCATCTCTTTGAATACCGCAGGTGGTATACTTAAAAAGAATATCTTTCTCTAAATCCCTTTTTAAAAGGAGTTCAAGCGGGGTATCAGTAAGGTCAGAAACATACTCCATGGAGACCTCTTCCCTCCCTCCTGAAAGTTTTTTATAAAACTCTGAAGTAAGGGTGGAGAGTTCACCTATAAGCTCTCCCCTCTTTTTATTTATATAGTTCCCTTCCTTAGAGAGCATTGCATCGAAAGTCTCTAGAAGTGTCTTTGAAACAACCATCTCTTTGAGAGCTTTATTCCTTTGAGCAAGAACCCTATTATAGGACTGGATGCTCCTGAGATACTCTTTATCTGTCTGTGAAAGGATATTATTCATAAACTTCCTCCTCTGCTCACCCGAATCACTAATAAGATAAGAGTCTGCAGGAGAGACTATTACAATGGGAATAACACCTATATGTTCGGAGAGTTTAGGGTAACTTTTCATATTCCTTTTAACACACTTTTCTGCTCCCTCGGTAACACTTATAGCTATCCTCTCTTCGAGTCCTTTTTTAGCATAAACACCATGTAATGTGGTCTCTTTTGTACCATAGGAGAAGACCATCTGATCACCTAAAGAGGTAAAAGATTTGGTCATAGAGAGGTAATAGACAGCGTCTAAGAGATTTGTCTTACCTGCTCCATTATTTCCACACAGACAGTTAATCTTTGAAGAAAAAGAGAGATCTACGGACGAAATATTTTTATAATTGGCTAAAACTATTCTTTGTAAATACATTAGAGAAAGATTTGAGAAACAAAGATATTAAAAACTTGCGAATTTATCTTTGTGTTTAGACAAATTGTTGTATTTTTGCAACCTGCAATTCAAATTAAAATAATAATGGCAAAAAAAGTTAACAAACAGAAGCCCGAGCACAATGAGGCAGTTGGGACAGCAATTTCAAAAACGGAAGATTTTCTCCATAAAAACAAGAAAACCATCATTTATTCACTATCAGGGCTCGCAGCAGTAGCATTACTAATTGTAGGCTACATTTATTTATTGCACAAGCCTAAACAGAAAGAGGCTATTGACCAGACATTTGTAGCCGAGCAATATTTCCGTGCAGACAACTTTGAGGTTGCCCTTAATGGAGACGGAAATGCTCTTGGATTTTCACAACTTATAAATGAATATGGCAGTAAATGTGGAGAGGCTGTCTATCTATATGCAGGTATATGCGAATATCAATTAGGAAACTACCAATCATCAGTGGACTACCTTAATAAATATAAAGGTAAAGATCCTATTTTGAAAGCTCGTGCCCTCTGCTGCACAGGTGACGCCTATGTCGGACTTGAAAATTATAGCAAGGCACTAAAACTCTATTTGGAGGCTGCTGCATATAGTGATAATGCACTTTCAGCATCATATCTTCTTAAAGCAGGTATTATAGCTGAAGAGATGGGAAATAATACAAAAGCACTTGAATGCTATAAGAGTATTAAAGATAAATACCCTCAGACCTTTGAGGGGTACGAAATAGATAAATATATTTCAAGAGTTACAGTAAAAGAATAGAGAGTATGGGAAGAGCGTTTGAATTCAGAAAAGAGAGGAAGATGAAACGCTGGGGCAATATGGCTCGCGTTTTCACAAGACTTGGTAAAGAGATCACTATGGCTGCTAAAGCAGGAGGTCCTGACCCCACCAATAATCCCCACCTTAGAACTCTGATTTCCTCTGCTCGAAATGAAAATATGCCCAAAGAGAATATCGAGAGGGCTATCAAAAGAGCTGTCGAAAAGAATCATAATGACTACAAAGAGATAGTATATGAGGGTTATGGACCAGGGGGTATTGCCTTCTTGATCGAGACTGCGACAGACAATAACATGCGTACAGTAGCGAATGTAAGAAGCTACTTTACCAAGTATAATGGCTCACTTGGTACATCCGGGAGCGTTGAATTTATGTTCGACCATAAGAGTGTATTTAGAGTGAAAAGTTCAAAACCAATAGATTTAGAGGAGCTTGAACTTGAATTAATCGATTATGAAGCAGATGAAGTCTTCATGGATGATGATGATGTAATTGTCATTTATGCTCCATTTGAAGCTTATGGTAATATTCAAAAATATGTGGAAGGGAATGATTTTGAGATAGTTTCTGGAGGTTTTGAGAGATTGCCCAACGGGGAATTAAAAACTGTAACCCAGGAGCAGAAGGAAGAGTTGGACAAGCTGATTGAGAAATTGGAGAACGACGAAGATGTGCAGAATGTTTACCATAATATGGCTCTTTCGGAGTAAGATTGTAACCAATTTTTTAACAATTAATAAATAAATCAAAATATGAAACTATCACACATCGAGCACATCGGTATAGCAGTTAAATCTATCGATGAGGCTCTACCATACTATGAAGGAGTTCTTGGCTTAAAATGCTATGCAATAGAAGAGGTTCCCGACCAAAAAGTTAAAACTGCCTTTCTAAAGATAGGTCAGACTAAAATAGAACTTCTTGAAAGCACATCTCCTGATGGGACTATTGCCTCTTTTATAGAGAAGAGAGGAGAAGGTATTCACCATATTGCCTTTTCTGTTGAAGATGGAGTTCAAAATGCAATTACAGAGGTAGAGAGTAAAGGGGTAAGAGCCATTGATAAAGCTCCACGTAAAGGAGCTGAAGGGTTAAATATCGCTTTCCTCCACCCAAAATCTACGCTTGGAGTTCTAACTGAACTATGCGAAGATCCAAATAAAAAATAATACTAATCTATAAACCAAATACACATAATTATGAGCCAACAACTGGAACAAGTTAAGGCATTAATTCAACTTCGCGAACAAGCACGCCTTGGAGGTGGGCAGAAGAGAATAGATGCACAGCATGAAAAAGGAAAATTCACTGCACGTGAAAGAATCGCAATGCTATTAGATGAAGGTAGTTTTGAAGAATTCGATATGTTTGTAACTCACCGATGCACAAACTTCGGGATGGAGTCTTCTACATTCTTGGGGGACGGTGTAGTTACCGGATATGGAACTATCAGCGGAAGACTTGTGTATATATTCGCACAAGACTTTACAGTTTTTGGAGGCTCTCTTTCAGAAACTCTTGCACAAAAAATCTGCAAAGTAATGGATCAAGCAATGAAAATGGGGGCACCTGTTGTCGGACTTAATGATTCCGGTGGAGCACGTATTCAAGAGGGAGTCAACGCTCTCGCAGGATATGCCGAGATTTTCCAAAGAAATATCCTTGCATCCGGAGTGATACCACAGATCTCTGCTATACTTGGTCCTTGTGCCGGAGGAGCAGTCTATTCTCCTGCACTTACTGACTTTAACATTATGAGTAAAGGAACAAGTTATATGTTCCTTACAGGTCCCGCTGTGGTTAAATCAGTTACCGGAGAGAATGTTACCCAGGAAGAACTTGGCGGAGCTTCGGTTCATGCTTCTAAGAGTGGTGTAGCTCACTTTGCTGCTGAAAATGAGGAGGAGGTATTCCATATTATTAGAGAGTTATTGAGTTATCTTCCTCAGAACAATATGGAGGAGGCACCTTATCTCCCAACTGAAGACCCTATAGACAGGCTTGATGATTTCCTTAACGATATTATCCCTGATAATCCAAATATGGCTTATAACATGTATGATATTATTCATGCTGTTGTTGATGATGGACATTTTCTCGAAATACATCAGGATTATGCAAGAAATATTATAGTTGGATTTGCCCGTTTAGGAGGTACTTCAGTAGGAATTCTGGCTAACCAACCTAAATCACTTGCAGGGGTTCTTGATAGCAATGCCTCACGTAAAGGGGCACGCTTTGTCCGTTTATGCGATGCCTTTAATATCCCTATAGTTACTTTCGTTGACGTTCCCGGATTCCTTCCAGGCACTCAGCAAGAGTATGGTGGAGTTATTCTCCATGGCGCAAAACTTCTCTATGCTTACGGAGAAGCTACTGTTCCTAAGGTGACTGTCACACTACGTAAATCTTATGGTGGAGCGCATATAGTTATGAGTTGCAAACAACTCCGTGGTGATATTAACTATGCTTGGCCAAGCGCTAATATAGCTGTTATGGGGGCAGATGGAGCTGTAGAGGTACTCTATTCGAAAGAGATCAAAGCAGAAACTGATCCTCAGAAACAAGCTGAACTTGCAGCAGCTAAGAAAGAAGAGTATAACAATCTCTTCTGTAATCCTTATAAAGCAGCAAGTTATGGCTATATCGATGATGTAATCGAACCAAGAAACACCCGTTTCCGTGTAATCCGTGCACTAGAGCAGCTATCAACCAAAAAACTATTAAATCCTGCTAAGAAACATGGAAATATTCCACTATAATAATATATAGGTAATTATGAAGAATAAATTAAAATATATATTACTATTCGGAGTGTTGTTTATAGCTCTTAATCTTAATGCCCAAAATCAATCCGATATTCGTATTAATGAGATATTAGTCACTAACACGAGTGATTTTCAGGATGATTTCGGACAGCATAGTGCTTGGATTGAGCTCTTCAATACCTCTTACGGAACTGTGGACATTGGGGGATGTTTTATAACTAATGACCCTAATAATTTGAAGAAGTACATTATCCCAAAAGGTGATGTGCTAACTAAGATAAAACCTCGCCAGCACGCTCTATTTTGGGCTGATAACCAACCTTTTCGCGGAACATTCCATGTTAATTTCACTCTGATTGAATCAGATGAGATCCTCTTTGTAAGTAGCGATGGCAGAACCATTATTGACCGAATCAAAATCCCTAAAGACCTTCAGGATAATACCTCTTATGGGAGAAAAGATGATGGGAAAGGGAGTTGTGATGGTTCAGGTGAAGGGTGGGGAGTTAGAGCATGGACCTCTCCAAGTACCAATAACTCCGGCGTGGATGCAGAGACTAAAAGTATGATTATGAAGAGAACCGACCCTTCAGGTTGGATTATGTCATTAATAGCCATGTCAGTGGTATTTATTTCCCTTATTATTTTATACTTTAGTTTCAAATTAACCGGGTATCTTTCAGTTAGAAACAGACAGAAAAAATCTGATAAGGCTGCCGAAGGTTCAGCAAGTTCTGTTAAAGTTAAAGAGAGCTCTGCAGAGTCATTTGCCGCTATTGCTATGGCACTTTCCCTTTACGCAGAAGAGAATGAGTCTCATGATGATGAAAGTCTGGTTATTACCATTCAACCTACAGAAAGTTCATACTCACCTTGGAACTCTAAAATATATGGATTGCGCCATATCCCCACTATAAAGAAATAACCTATTAAAGCACAATAATATGAAAGAATATAAATTGACAATAAACGGAAATGATTATAATGTCGTTATAAATGACGTCGAAGGGACCACGGCAAATGTGGAGGTAAATGGAACCCCTTTTACTGTTGAATTTGAGAAACCTATCTCTGCTCCCAAAAAACAGGCAGTTAAAGTGGTTAAACCTCAATCAGGTTCCAGTCTCACCACCTCTTCCCGCTCAGTTCAACACTCTCCGACTCCGGCTCCATCTGCAGGAGCTACCATTACCTCACCTCTTCCGGGTATAATTTTGGAAATCAATGTTAAAGAGGGAGATGTGGTTAAGAAGAACCAAAAATTAATGATGTTGGAGGCTATGAAGATGGAGAACAATATCGAATCAACGGTTGATGGCACTGTTAAAAGTATTAAAGTAAGTAAAGGCGACTCAGTTCTTGAAGGGGCACCTCTAATAGTAATAGGATAGTATGAATACAGTAATAGACAATCTAGTTCAGTTTTTTAAATTTACAGGTTTTGCCAATTGCAATTTCCAGTATCTTTTAATGATCGCTATAGGACTTATATTCATAGTCTTAGCTGTTAAGAAAAACTGGGAACCACTATTACTTATCCCGATAGGTTTCGGAATAATAGTAGGAAACATCCCTCTATTCCCAGGTTTAAGTGTTGGTGTATATGAAGAGGGCTCGGTCCTAAATATTCTCTATCAAGGGGTCAGACAAGGGTTTTACCCCCCATTAATCTTCTTGGGGATTGGGGCTATGACTGACTTCTCAGCATTGATATCAAATCCTAAATTGATTTTGATTGGTGCTGCTGCACAGCTTGGTATATTCGGAGCTTATGTTATAGCCCTTCAAATGGGGTTCACCCCTGCTGAAGCAGGAGCTATCGGTATAATCGGTGGTGCTGATGGTCCTACAGCTATCTTCCTTTCATCGAGACTTGCCCCCGACCTTTTAGGTGCGGTAGCAGTGTCGGCATATTCATATATGGCGTTAGTACCTCTGATTCAGCCCCCTGTAATGAGACTCCTCACCACCAAAAAAGAGAGACTTATAAGAATGAAACCCCCTCGCGCCGTTTCCCAGACAGAAAAGACCATATTCCCTATATTCGGATTCCTGTTAACAGCCTTTATAGTTCCATCCGGTCTTCCCCTATTAGGTATGCTCTTCTTCGGTAACCTCTTAAAAGAGAGTGGAGTTACCCGTCGTTTAGCTGAGACTGCAAGAGGTCCACTAATCGATGTTGTTACCATACTTGTAGGTCTTACAGTAGGTTGCTCTACTCAAGCCGACAAATTCCTACAGTGGGATTCTGTTAAAATATTTTTATTAGGAGCATTCTCATTTGTTATTGCTACAATGGGTGGCGTTTTATTTGTAAAAATATTCAACCTCTTCCTAAAGCCGGAAAATAGGATTAATCCTCTTATTGGAAATGCCGGAGTATCAGCAGTGCCTGACTCTGCAAGGGTTTCGGAGATGATTGGTATTGAATACGATAAGACTAATCACTTGCTTATGCATGCAATGGGTCCAAACGTTGCAGGTGTTATAGGTAGTGCAGTAGCAGCAGGTATCCTACTTGGATTCCTTGGAGGATAATTTTTAATTTAATTAATATTTAAAGCCAGTCGAAAACCCTTTCAACTGGCTTTTTATTATATTTGCACCATGAAACATGTCGCCATTATTTTAGGGCTTTTTTTATTTGCCCCTTATACAACCAAGGTATCAGCACAAGCTCCAGCGGACACTATCCCTGTAATTAACAAACTTGACTCCATCTCCATTATTGGGACAAAAAAGAATCCCACGCGCTCTTTAATGGTATCGACCTCCCTTTTTGAAAGGAAAAATCAGGAGCAGATGCCCCTTCAGACACTCGAGTCTGCAATGCGCCTCTCCCCTGCTATTGATATAAGAGAGA
>CAYSND010000059.1:0-9090 GCA_964432305.1 uncultured Muribaculaceae bacterium
GCAGAGAGGTGCCTACAGAGGCGGCTGAAGAGTGGGTGGCTTGAAACGTGACGCAGGGTTTTGGGGAAAATGACGGAAATGTTGAGGCAGGTTGCAGAGAGGTGCCTACAGAGGCGGCTGAAGAGTGGGTGGCTTGAAACGTGACGCAGGGTTTTGGGGAAAATGACGGAAATGTTGAGGCAGGTTGCAGAGGGAATGCCCTGGAAGTGGCTGTAGAAGGGGTGGCGTGTATCCTGACGCAGGGTTCTGGTGGGAGATTGCGGAACAGAGTCCTCAATGACATTGGTCAGAGTCCTCAATGACATTGGTTGAGTCCACAATGACATCTTGGGGTCTGCGATTATATCAAATAAATCAAGGCTGCCAAAGTGGATACATGACAGCCTTTCTATTTGGAAGGTTAAGTAATCTTAGCTATATGGTTCGATCTGATTAAAGCTCTTCGAAATTTACATTTGAAAACTGATCTACAGGATCATCTTTTTCCACCTCTCTCTCAATATCGTTTTCTCTTTCCGAGTCGGTACGCGAGAACGACTCTGTTAATGGGCATCTCTCCTTAATGTATGCCACTACTTCTTCTAATCCTTGGGAGAATTTTTCAAAGTCCTCTTTATATAGGAAAATTTTATGTTTGTCGTAAACGAAGCGACCATCTTTTTCAACGCGCCTTTTACTTTCGGTAATGGTCAAATAATAATCATTCCCTCTTGTGGCTTTAACATCAAAAAAATAAGTTCTTTTTCCTGCCCTAACTGGTTTCGAGAAAACATCTTCTCCACTACGTTCCTGTGCTCCTGCACTGTCGTTATCTTCAAAGTACATATCTAACATTTTTTAAAATTCTTTACAAAGATAAAATTTTTTTCTCGGTAAAACTTTATATTTGCAAAATATTATTAAAAAACTATTTATGATCAATCGTAGACTGATTAGAATTAAGGTATTTAAAGTTCTTTATAGTACCGTCATTTCAGGAGAAGAGTCATTGCAATCGGCTGAAAAAGAGCTGATTTACTCTTGCTCTAAAACATTAGACCTCTATTATTTCATGCTTAACCTCTCAGTAGCCCTGAAGAGAGCAGCAGATAATAAAATAGAGTCAGGTCTTAAAAAATTTAAACCAACATTTGAAGAAGCCTATCCAAACAGAAAATTCTCAAACAATCTTTTTATAAAAAAACTAATTACAAATAAAGATTTTGAAAAACATTGTCTTAAGAATGGACTTTTGTGGAGTGAGGAATCTCTTGCAATTTTCGTAAGGAAACTCTTTAATAAAATCTCTTCAGAGGAGTATTATAAGGAGTATCTTGCCTCCAAGAACTCTTCCTTTAAGGAGGATTGTGAATTTTTGAAAAAAATTTACGAACAAGAGTTAGAGGACAATGAGGAACTTGCTTCTATTCTTGAAGACTCCTCTCTTTATTGGATAGATGATTTAGGTTTTGTACTTAATGCTGTTATCAAGACTTTATCAACTGCTAAGGAGAGTGGAAATTTGAGGTTTCCACAGGTCTTTATGAAGGATGATGATAAGGATTATGCTATAGAATTACTTGACTTCGCATTAATACACTATAATGATTATTACGATTTAGTAGTTCAAAATGTTGCTAACTGGGATTCTGACAGACTTGTCACCACTGATATTACTCTTATTATTACAGGTATAGCTGAAGCTGTTAAATTCCCAAGTATACCTATTAAAGTTACTATAAATGAGTATGTTGAGATTTCGAAGTTCTATAGTACCCCTAATAGCAAGGTCTTTGTAAACGGACTTCTCGATAAAATCATACAAGCTATGTTACTCTCAGGTGAAATAGTTAAATCCGGGAGGGGGCTACTACAGTCATAATGTTTTTTTTACTACTTTTGTAAATTACTAACTAATTAAATCATAAATGATGAATTTTTTATTTTTCTTTTTACAAGCACAGCCTCAAGCCACTAAAAGTGCAGCAGGTGGAGGTATGCAGCTCTTAATAATGATGTTGCTTATCTTTGTTGTCATGTATTTCCTTATGATCAGACCTCAACAAAAAAAGCAAAAAGAGATTGCCAAATTCCGCGATTCCATAAAGAAAGGAGATAAGGTTATCACTGTTGGTGGTATTTATGGTACTGTTGTGGAAGTAAGGGAGAATTTACTTTTTATTGAAATAGACAACAACGTTAAAATAAAGGTAGATAAGTCATCGGTGGTAAGAGATCCCGCTGACCTTCAGTCCCAGTCAAAATAGGGACCCTTATGTTGCCGAAACTCAAGTTGGGCAAATTAAGAAAAAAAGAAAAAGAGAGGAGCGAGTGGATTATAATGCTCGTTTCTCTCATTTTAGCTTTTTTTATCTGGTCGATGTATAATCTTTCGGCGGATTACTCTGTCTATTTCCATTATAAAGTCAATATAACCTCTAATCTTGAGGGGAGAGTAAGTAGTTCCAGGTCAGAAGATATACTAATGCTCAGAGGAAAAGCTACCGGTTTTTATATTTTAAAGCACCGATACGGAAATAGAAATTTAGTAACATTGGCTCTTGAGGAGAAGCAGATTCACTCTGTCGAGGGTGATGATAATAGATTTTATATCATGGGGAGTGAGGTTAGAGAGAAAATTATTGAGGCACTCTCTTCTGATGTCTCGGTAGAGTATATTGCAACAGAACTTATGAGTTTCAATCTTCCTAAAATTAATAATAAGAGAGTTCCTATTGTTGTAAAGACTTCTTTCTCTTTTAAGGAGCAGTATATGCAAAAAGGGGGAATACGAATTCGCCCTGACAGTGTGACTCTATATGGTGAGGATAAGTATATATCCACCATTGATTCACTTTATACGGAGACAATCTCTTTAAGCAATATCAGCTCTTCTGCGCAAGGAATGGTTAAACTTATGAGACTAAGAGGGGTACGTACTTCTCAGGAACAAGTTTATTACTCTTTTGATGTGGATAGATATGTTGAAGAGTCGCTCTCAATACCATTAAAAATAATTAATCTCCCAGAGGGGAAGGATTTGATTTGTATCCCATCTGAGGTGGTATTGAAATACAGAGTCTCTTTTAGCGATAAGAAGCAGATTACAAGAGAGGACTTTACTTTTAGTGTGGATTATAAAGATTATATTAACACCATAGATTCTAAGGTCTTTCCAAAGGTTCAGGTTCTTCCTGCATCTGTTTTTACATTTTCCATTGATCCCCCATTTGTGGAGTGTGTGGAATTAGATTATAAAAGACAATGAAAGTTTTAGCTGTTACCGGAGGTATAGGGAGTGGGAAAAGCCATATTGTTAAAATCTTTTCCGCACTTGGGATTCCTGTCTATCTTGCAGATGATAGGACAAAAGCTCTTTATGACCAAGATAAAGATTTACTAAGACAATTAGTCACTCTTTTGGGAGGCTCGATTATTGTAGAAGGTAAGCTACAAAAGAGTGTTATGGCAGGAATTATATTTAATGACAGGAATCTACTAGAGGGAGTTGAAAAGATAGTACACCCCTTTGTAGTCAAGGATTTTTTGAGTTGGAAGAGGAAAGAGGTAGGAGAAAGGACACCTTTCGTAATATTTGAATCGGCAATATTTTTGGAAAAACCTCCCCTTCTTTCATTGGCAGATAAAGTGCTTACTGTTTCTGCCCCTATTGAACTTAGGAGAGAGCGGATTTCAAAAAGAGACAATTTGTCAGAAGAACAGATAAATTCAAGAGTTGAAAACCAATGGAGTGATGCGGAGAGGGAAGCTAAGGCGGACTATGTAATTTATTCTGATGAAAACAGTGCTTTATTGCCACAAGTTTTATCTATTTTTAATGAGATGACACGATAATGGGAAATTATGGTAAATGGATAGTTGGAGCCATAGGTTGGGCGATTGGGGGACCAATTGGAGCCTTATTTGGATTTGGGATCGGGGCATTTATAGATGGTATTTCATCAGCCTCTAAGCAGGTTCAATATGTTGGCGAGGATAATATAAGGGTAGGGCAACGTAATAGTTTCCTCCTCTCTCTGCTTGTTTTAGCATCTGCTGTCATGAAAGCGGATGGGAAGGTGATGAAATCTGAACTTGAGTATGTTAAAAACTTTATACGTAGGAATTTCGGGGTACAAGCTGAAAGAGAGGCTCTCCAAATATTAAAAGATTTATTAAAAAAAGAGGTAAATATAGATGAGGTAGCTGCGCAGATAGTGGTTAATATGCCTATCTCCCAGAGACTTCAATTACTTCACTTTCTTATTGGCATTGCACAGTCGGATGGGTATCCCGGGAGTGCGGAGCAGGAGGTTTTAAGGAGAATTGCAGATGCTTTAAGAATTCCTAGAACTGATAGTGAATCTGTATTTGCTATGTTTGGGAAAGGGATTGATGAAGCATATAGAGTACTTGATATTACCCCTGAAGCTACGGACGAGGAGGTTAAGAAGGCTTATAGAAAGATGGCTCTTAAACACCACCCGGATAAAGTTGCCACCTTAGGGGAGGATGTAAGAAAAGCTGCCGAGGAGAAGTTTAAGTCTATCTCTGACGCTTATGATAAAATTAAAAAAGAGAGAGGAATAAATTAAATAATATATGACAACAGATTTACAAAAAATTCTATCGGTATCCGGAGAACCGGGTCTTTATAGATACCTTTCGCAAGGGAAAGGGGGTATTATTGCAGAGTCTTTGGCTACTAAAGTTAGAAAGTCCTTTGGTATGAGTGCAAAAGTAACTTCACTTTCAGATATCTCTATTTATACAGATGAGAATGAACTCCCTTTGAGGGAACTATTTATTAAAATGTCTGAGAATTTGGGGGATGAGATGGCTCCTAATCAAAAAATGTCTGATAAAGTTATAACCGACTTTTTTGTGAAGGTGGTACCCACTTATGACCGCGACAGGTTCTATCTCTCCCATATGAAGAAGATAGTTCAATGGTATAACCTTTTGAAGGAGTTTGCATCTCTTGATTTCGTTAATCCTGAAGAAGAGAAGAAAGAGGATGACGAATCTAAAACAGAATAATATCCCAAAATTACTGCGTGTTCAAGTAGTAACTCTTGGATGTTCTAAGAATCGTGTCGATTCCGAGCATCTTATGCGTCAGATTATTGCCTCAGGTATGGAGATTGTCCCTGAGGGGAGTAATCTTGAATTAAGGGGTACTGATGTCGTTATTCTCAATACTTGCGGTTTTATAAAAGATGCCAAGGAGGAGTCTATTGAGGCAATTCTTGAGGCTGTAGATGCAAAGTCCCGTGGTCTTATATCCAAGGTTTTTGTTTTCGGATGCCTCTCACAAAGATATGACAATGAGCTTCGTAAGGAGATTCCGGAGGTGGATGGGTATTTCGGTTCTTATGATATCGCTCCGTTGCTAAAAGCAATTGGGGCTACATTCAACAACACTCTCTTGACTCAACGGCTCCTTACTACACCACAGCACTATGCCTACCTGAAGATCTCTGAAGGATGCGACAGGAGTTGCTCCTATTGTGCTATTCCAATGATTCGTGGAGAGCATATCTCGCTGCCAAAGGAGAAATTAGTGGAAGAGGCTTCTTTTCTTGCAGAGAGAGGGGTTAAGGAACTTATTGTAGTGGCACAAGATACCACTTATTACGGCATTGACCTCTATCAAAAGAGAGCTATTGTGGAGCTTCTCTCTTCTCTTGAACAAGTAAAAGGGATTGAGTGGCTGAGACTTCACTACTCATACCCTGCAGCATTTCCGGAGGAGTTGCTCGAATTTATGGCTTCTTCTACAAAGATTTGTCCTTACTTAGATATTCCGCTGCAACACTGCTCAGATAAGGTTCTCTCTGCAATGAGACGCTCCGTTGATGGAAAGCAGACTCGTGTTTTAGTGGAGAAGATTCGCACAAAAGTTCCCAATATTGTTCTAAGAACAACAATGATGGTTGGGCACCCTGGAGAGGGAAAGAGGGAGTTTGAGGAGTTGCTCTCTTTTATCAGGGAGTACCGTTTTGAGAGGTTGGGGGCTTTTACATACTCTGAGGAGGAGGGGACTTGGGGCGCTGAAAACTTAAAGGATACACTTTCCGAGAGGGTGAAGCAAGAACGATATGAAACTCTTATGGAGGTTCAATCAGGAATATCTCTCGAGTACAATGTTTCGAGGATAGGGAGTTGCGAAAGGGTATTGGTTGATTCCTATTCTGATGGAGTTTTCGTAACTCGAAGTTCAAAAGAGAGTCCTGAAGTGGATGGAGAGATATTGGTAGGTTCTTTTGCAGATGATTCTATTATTGGTAAATTTGCAGAGGTTACTATAAAAAGTGCCAATGAATACGATTTATTAGGTGAATTTAATATTTAATAAAATGAAACCGAGAATTATTTTTATTGCTTTTCTTCTATTTGGGGTCATTTCCTGCTCCCCAATACCTTATTATCTGAATGTAGATATGAAAAAACCATCTGAACATAAGGTAAATCTTGAGCAGAAGAGTGTTGCAGTAGTAACAGCAATGGAAAAAGGGGGAAAGGACTCACTTTTACTCTCCGCTATTGCCTTTGGGACAGCAGAAAAATTTGAAGAGGAGATGGGATTAAAAAAGGGGGTTTTGCCTATTTTTACTACCTATTCTGATGAACTTAATGTAAATGATGGAGTTGGACTCTCAATTATAGCAGTTGATTCTAATTATGACTGCCTATTGGTGATAGACTCTCTGAATGTGGGGAGCTATTTCGTAAGGAGAGGGAAAACAGATATGGGGGTCGAAAAGGATGTTATGCTCCCATTTGAGGTTAAATATAGACTCTTTGATCTTGCTTCATTCTCTTTTCCTGTAAAAGTATCCCTTTCAGATACTATTATAAGCACTATTATAGGGACAAATGTCTCAGATATTAAGGCAATAGCTAAAGCCAATCAAATGATTAACGAACTCTTTAAGAAGATTGGAGTCTCTATAGCTTCTACTCTCTTTCCACAATGGGAGGAGCAGTCGAGGATGGTAATCTATTACAATGATAAGAATTGGGAGAAAGCTCTCCGTTATGCGAGAGATTTTAGGTGGGAGGAGGCGAGAGATATCTGGATAGAAGAGGCAAATTCTCCCTCTCCACAAAAATCTGCCTGTGCAGCTTTTAATATAGCCCTTGCTTGCGAAATGCTTGGAGAATATGAACTTGCACGCAAATGGCTCGACTTCGCCGAAGAAAAATACCCCTTCAGCGATATTAAGACCATGCGAGAAATTATAGATTATGCCGAAAAATCCTCCTACGGTGCCACCCTGTCAGGTGGAGTAGTTGGAAGTGGCTTGTAATGCTTTAACTCTTCTTTAAGAACCTCAATAGCTTTATCAAGCTGTGCATCTCTACCGAGATAATCCTCAAAAGGATTGATATCTATCACAATATCAGGGTCTATACCATGATTTTCCACTACCCATTTTCCATCTGTGGAGAATGAGGTGAAGAAAGGAGTCCTCATATCTTGTCCATCAACATAGGGTTTGGAACCTGATATACCGACTATACCGCCCCAAGTGCGTGTACCTATAACTTTTCCTAACTTTAACTGCTGAAATCCATAAGGGAAGAGGTCGCCGTCAGAGGATGAGTATTTATCCACAAGACAGACCTTAGGTCCATAGTGAGTGTCGTTAGGGATAGGAAGATTAGGCCCGTTTCGCTGCATTGACATTCTGTAAACCACTCTGCTTAGCCTTTCAAGAATCATAGGGGAGACATTCCCGCCACCATTCATACGATCATCTATTATTAACGCTTTTTTATCGAGTTGAGTGTAGAATAGTTTTGTAAACTCATCGAGTCCTGCTAATCCCATATCGGGTATATGAATATATCCTATCTCTCCGCCACTTGCCTCTTCTACCTTTTTAATATTATTCTGTACCCATTCGTAATATGCAAGCTGTGATTCATCGTCTATTGGCTTAACATATATGGTTTTAGCCCCTGTAGCTGATGGAGAACTGTTTACTTTTAGAGCAACGGTTTTCCCAGCCTTACCTATTAGTGCCTGATAGATATTAGAGTACTCTTTTGCCGGAACGCAGTCTATCTCTATGATATAATTCCCGACAGAAACACCCTCTGCATCTTTAAGGGGGGAGCGCCTGGCAGTTCCCCATGTTACCCCCTGATAAATTTTCTCTATTTTAAAATAACCTGATGCATCCTTACTAAAATCTCCACCAAGAAGTCCCGTTTTAATTTTATTAGCCTGAGGTGCTTCGCCGGTAGTAATATAAGCATGACCTACATTAAGCTCTGCAATCATCTCTCCTATGATGTATGTAAGGTCTTGACGATGTTTGACATAAGGGAGAAGAAGAGCATATTTATCTCTTATCTTTTCCCAATCTTTTCCATGCATATTTTTAACATAGAAATAATCTCTCGTAATTCTCCAGCTCTCATTAAATATCTGTCTCCACTCCGAGGAGTAATCTATAACCACGGAGATATCCTCCATTGGAACACTTTTATCTGTTTTAAAAGAGGGGATTGAGACCACATATAGGTTCCCTTTATCGCGTACCAACCCCTTTTTATTGTCAGAAGTAAGAGTTATAAGTGAACTCTTAGAAACAGAAGAGACCTCCATACTCTTCATAGAGATTTTTTTGACCTCACCACTTTCGCTAAAATAGAGGTCATCTGATATTGTGGTTATTAACCCATATCTCCCTGCCGGAAGAGGTAGAGCCACACCTCTCTCTATAATACCATCAAAATCTATTTTTGTGCTTTTTTTAGTTTTCTCCACTTTGGCGGTATCCTCTTTCTTATCTCCCTTATCATTATTTGCCTTATCATCGGATTCATCTGCAATCAGATATTCATCCCCTTTTATAAGAGTGGGATTAGGAGTCTCTTTTGCAAGGGGAATGACGAAAAGGTAGTTTGAAACATCATAGGAGGTATTCCATTCTACTCTTGAATATCTTGCTTGAAACTCCCTTGCAGAACTAAAGAAGAGGTACTTACCATCTTCTGAGAAGAGAGGAGAGTAAGAATCAAACCATTTATCTGTGACTTGATAATGCTTTCCCCCCTCTACATCATAAATATATATTACGGAGACCCTATTCTGAG
>CAYSND010000060.1:0-1627 GCA_964432305.1 uncultured Muribaculaceae bacterium
CTTTATAGCGATGTGTGTAATATTATAGATGGAAGCAGACGAAGATTAGCTACATCCATAAATGCTGAAATATGCCTGATGCATTGGCAGATAGGCAATCGAATTAAGAAAGATGTCCTCTATAATCAGCGGGCAGAATATGGTAAACAAGTGGTAAAAAGGCTCGCAACCCAACTCACTCAACGGTTTGGAAAAGGGTGGAGCGATAGAAAACTTTTGCATTGTATACGCGCTGCGTATACTTTCTCGGAAGAGGATATAGTATACGCTGTGCGTATACAATTAACTTGGACACACCTTCGATCATTGATGTTTTTGGACGATCCACTTAAACGTACTTTTTACATAGAAATGGCACGGTTAGAACATTGGGACACTCGAACTCTCGATGAGAAGATAGATGCTATGCTTTATGAAAGGACAGCGTTGTCCAAAAAGCCGGAAGAGACTATCAAACAAGAGTTAGAAAAAATCCAATCAACTGACATATTAACTCCTGATGTTGTTTTCAGAAGCAGTTATTTTCTTGATGCAATAGGATTGGAAAATGTTTATTCTGAGAAAAACTTAGAAGATGCTATACTTATCAATATTCAGGCATTTATTAAAGAAATAGGTTCTGACTTTGCTTTTCTTGACCGCCAAAAAAGAATTACGATAGACTCGACTGATTATTTTATTGATTTACTGTTTTACCATAGAGGTTTACGCAGATTAGTGGCTATTGAGTTAAAGTTAGGGAAATTTAAGCCTGAACACGAAGGGCAGATGCTGCTATATTTACGATACCTAAATAAAAACGAAAGAAAAGAGGGAGAAGAATCCCCTATTGGTTTAATTCTATGTAGCGAAGGGAATACAGAGCACATTGAATATCTAATGCTCGATGAATCAAATATTAAAGTAGCACAATATTACACTCAGCTCCCAAATAAGGCTCTGTTAAGAGAAAAGTTAAATAGAGCAATAGCGATAGCTCGTGAGCAAATTAGGAATAATAATGCAACAAATATCATAGAACAATGAATAAGATAGATGAGTTAATAGAACAATACTGCCCGGAGGGGGTGGAGTATACTAATTTAGGAAAATTGGGTCTGTTTGAGAATATAGGAGTAGATAAAAAAATTATTGAAGGACAGAAAAAAGTTATGCTTTTAAATTTTGTGGATGTAATGAAAAACAAACATATAAACAACAAAGTATTAACGATGGAAGTCACTGCGTCAGATAGCAAAATTGAAAAATGCGATATTAAAAAATATGATATTTTTATTACCCCAACTTCTGAAACAAGAGATGAGATTGCTTTTTCAGCAGTAATTGATGAGGATATTCCTAATGCCGTTTACAGTTATCACATTATGCGGTATAGACTTTATGAAAAAAACGATGTAACTCCTTATTATATTAGTTATCTTTTCGAGTCAGAAAATCTGAGAACGCAAATATTTAAAGCAAGTAAAGGTTTGACTCGTTATGGCTTATCTGCGAAAGATTTTGCTAAACTTTCTATCCCCATCCCCCCGCTCCCCGTTCAAGAGGCGATTGTAGAGATATTAGATAAGTTTACGGAGCTGGAGGCGGAGCTGGAGGCGGAGCTGGAGGCGCGTAAAAAGCAGTATGA
>CAYSND010000060.1:1727-9085 GCA_964432305.1 uncultured Muribaculaceae bacterium
CGGAGCTGGAGGCGGAGCTGGAGGCGGAGCTGGAGGCGCGTAAAAAGCAGTATGAGTATTATAGAAATCAACTATTGAACTTCGAAGGGGAAGAGGTGGAGTGGAAAAAAATAGAAGATGTTTGTATAAACATCTCTTCGGGTGGTACTCCTTCAACAGCCAAGTTAGAATATTATGGAGGAAATATCCCTTGGTTAAGAACACAAGAAGTTGATTGGAAAGATATTTATGACACAGACATTAAAATTACAGAAGAAGGATTAAACAACTCCTCTGCAAAATGGATACCTGCTAATTGTGTAATTATTGCTTTGTATGGTGCTACTGCTGCAAAAGCAGCTATTAACAGAATTCCATTAACGACTAACCAAGCGTGTTGTAATTTAGAAGTAGATGAAACTCTTGCAACTTATAGGTATGTTTTTCATTGGATTTGCAAAGAATATAAGAACTTAAAATCATTAGGCGAAGGATCTCAATCAAACATAAATGGACAAAAGGTAAAAAAATACAAAATCCCCATCCCCCCGCTCCCCGAACAAGAGAGAATCGTGGCGATATTGGATAAATTTGATGCATTGGTAAACGATATCTCCGTAGGTCTCCCTGCAGAAATAGAAGCCCGCCGTAAACAGTACGAACACTATAGAGGTAAATTATTAAATTTTAAAGCTTTAAACAATTAATAATATATGGCAAATAATCTAACCGACTCTTCTGTTGTGAGACAGAACATACTCAATAACTCTTTGGCCATTCAGGAAGTCCAAAAAGCTGTAGGTATTAAGGGAGTATTGTTTGAAAATGAGTATAAATTTCTCAAACGAGAAGTTGCCGATTTTTTTGAGGTTACAGAGCGGACAATTGATAATTGTCTTGAAAAAAACGAAAAAGAATTATATCGAAATGGTTACGAGGTTCTAATTGGTAAACGACTTATAGACTTCAAGTTAGTAGTGTCTAAAGATTTTGATGACGAAATTGATTTCGTTATCAAAACTGTTCGTCTGGGAATTTTTAATTTCAGAGCCTTCCTTAACGTGGCTATGTTGTTGACTGATAGCGAAAAAGCTCGTGAATTAAGAAGCGTCATTTTGGATATAGTAATAGACACCATTAATAAACGCACGGGTGGAAGTACCAAATATATCAACCAGCGAGACGAAGAGTTTGTCGGCAATTTATTGCGTGGAGAAGATTATCGCAAGGAATTTACTGACGCATTGCGTGATTGTGTGGATATGGGTAATTTTAAGTATATAGTTTATACAGATAAGGTTTATGCTAGTATTTTTAAAGAAAATTCTGCTGAATATCGCAGAATCCTTAACCTGGAAAAAAAGGAGAATGTTCGTCATACCATGTATAGTGAGGTGCTTGATATTATATCGAGCTACGAAGCCGGTTTCGCTGAATTATTAAGGGATGAGTCTCAAAGATTGGGGAGACCGCTTTCTTCCAAGGAGACCGATCAATTGTTCTTAAAGTTTGAAAAGCAAAAATTATGGGAGCCCTTGCGGGAGAAGGCCAGAAATAAAATGGCAAGCCGTGATTTGTGCTTCAGAGATGCTCTCCATAAAAATTTAGAAGAGTATATTAGCGCTGTTCCTCAAGCTGATTTTGAGAGGTTCCTTGGGGAGAAAAGCATGGAACTTGATCAACGGCTTGAAGAATATAAAGACGCACTCAAACGTTTAAAAGAACGAGAATAGCTATGATTTATATATCTCATAAACAAGCAGAGCACACCCACCAAGAGACCATTGAAAAGAGTGGTGGTGGCGATTACTCCGTTTTAAATATTGGATATTTATATAGTGCGTTGGATTTGATTCAGAATGATAATTATTATCCGACTTTTGAGGACAAATTGGTTCATTTGATTTGGTCAATCAATCGTAATCATGCTTATTCAGATGGAAATAAACGCTTATCTATCACTTTGGGAGTACAGTTTTTGTCTTTAAACGGGTATTTATTTTGTATCTATCGTTTCCTACGTGAAATGGAAAATATAAGTTACCATTTGGCAGCAGGTCGTATCGATAAAAATTTGTTAGCAGAAATTATCCATTCGTTCTTAGAAAACGAAGATGATTTTTGCGAAGAACTCAAATTGAAAATTTTACTTTCTATTGATAGTGAGGAGATTGGTTTTAACGAAAAATAGTTAACAATTATGGAATACACCCTTGTCGCAGAAAACCCCGAGAGCACGGTAATTGCCGAATATATTCCCCCTTACCGTAAGGAGACCTCATATCAGAGTGAGGCAGACCTCGAAAAAGAATTTATTAAAGAGTTACAGGCACAGGCTTATGAATACCTGCATATTAATTCAGAATCAGAGTTAATAGAGAATCTACGTCTTAGGTTAGAAAAACTTAATAACTATACATTTTCAGATTCTGAATGGGAACTCTTTTTTAAGACTAAAATCTCAAACCAAAATAATGGTATCGAGGAGAAGACGACCATCATCCAAGAGGACCACACACAGCTCCTTACACGAGATGATGGCACCATAAAAAACATAAATCTTATAGATAAGCAGAATATCCATAATAACCACCTTCAGGTAATTAATCAGTATTCGGTGCTTAAAAACAATAGATATGATGTTACGATATTGGTAAATGGTTTGCCATTGGTTCATATTGAACTTAAAAGGAGAGGTGTCGATATTAAAGAGGCTTTTAACCAAATAAACCGTTACCAAGTGGAGTCATTCTGGGGTGGGAGCGGATTATTCGAATATGTACAGCTATTCGTAATCTCTAACGGTACTTACACCAAATACTACAGTAACACCACACGCTTTACACATATAAAAGAGTCCGGAGACGGGGCAATAACCAAAGGAAAACGGACAAGCAACAGCTTTGAATTTACATCGTGGTGGGCAGATGCCAAAAACCGCCCCATTATAGATTTAATAGATTTTGGACGTACTTTTTTTGCGAAGCATACCATTCTGAATCTTCTTATAAAATATTGTGTCTTTACCTCCGATAAGATGCTGTTAGCAATGCGTCCATACCAAATCGTAGCTACAGAGAAAATCCTAAACAAAATCATTATTTCTAATGGGAGTAAATCCTATGGAACTGTTAATGGAGGGGGATATATCTGGCATACTACAGGGAGCGGAAAAACGCTGACCTCATTTAAAACCGCCCTCTTGGCAAGTAAGCTCCCATTTGTAGAAAAAGTGCTTTTCGTGGTCGATAGAAAAGATTTAGACTATCAAACCATGAAAGAGTACGATAAGTTTCAGGAGGGGGCTGCCAATAGTAATTCTAATACCACTATTCTAAAAAAACAGTTGGAAGACCCTAAGTGCAAGATTATTATTACCACTATCCAAAAACTTTCAATCCTTATAAAGAGGGGTAAATCCACCCTATTTAATCTACATACAGTTATAATCTTCGACGAATGTCACCGCTCACAGTTCGGAGAGATGCATACTGCCATAACTAAAGCCTTTAAGAAATATCACCTCTTTGGATTTACAGGTACCCCCATCTTTGCCGCTAATTCGAGTAGCAATAGCCAGGCAGACCTGCGTACCACCGAACAGGCTTTTGGTACCAAACTGCACACCTACACTATTGTCGATGCCATTACAGATAAAAATGTACTCCCCTTCCGAATTGATTATATCAGCACCATGAAAGAAGAGGAGAATATAAAAGATGAAAAGGTATGGGATATAGACCGCGAAAGGGCATTGGCAGCACCTGAGCGAATAGCCAAAATCGTGGAATATATATTGGAACACTTTGACCAAAAGACTAAACGTAACAGTTTTTATAAATTAAAAGATCGCCGTTTGGCAGGGTTTAATTCCATCTTTGCAGTCTCCTCTATTGATGTGGCTAAAAGGTATTATACAGAGTTTCAGAAACAAATGGCTGACCTGCCAAGCGATAAAAAATTAAAAATATCTATAATCTATAGTTTCGGTGTAAATGAAGACCTTGAAAATGGGACTATCGGAGATGAAAGCATCGAGGACACCAAGGATTTAGACAAAAGTTCAAGAGAATTTCTTGACTCTGCCATCCAAGATTATAACACTCTGTTCAAAACCAATTATGACACTTCAAGCGACAAATTCCAAAACTACTATAAGGATGTCTCAAAAAGGGTAAAGGAGCGTGAAATAGATCTCCTTATCGTGGTAAATATGTTCCTGACAGGCTTTGATGCCACCACCCTCAACACACTTTGGGTGGATAAAAACCTCCGTCTGCATGGACTTTTACAAGCATTTTCAAGGACAAATCGTATTCTAAACACCATAAAAACTTTCGGAAACATTGTCTGCTTCCGCAATCTCGAACAGGCAACTAACGAAAGTATTGCACTCTTCGGGGACAAAGAGGCAGCAGGAGTGGTTCTGCTCAAACCTTACGAAGATTACTACTACGGTTATAAAAAGGGGGATAAGGAGATCCCGGGGTATGCCGAATTAGTTGGTGAACTACAAGAAAAATTCCCTATTGGAGAGCAGATTGTAGGGGAAGGGCTTCAAAAAGAGTTTATAAAACTATATGGCTCCATTTTAAGATTAAAAAACATCCTCTCGACATTTGATAGATTTATAGGAGAGGAGATTCTTTCTGCAAGAGATGTTCAAGATTACCATAGTGTCTATATAACTCTTTACCATTATTTCCGCAATCAGATAAAAGTAGATAGCGAAAATATTAATGATGATATAGTGTTTGAAATAGAGTTGATTAAGCAGATCGAAATCAATATTGATTACATTCTCGCACTCATTAAGAAATACCATGAGAGTCACCTGACAGATAAAGAAATAGTCGTCAGCATTACCAAAGCCATTAACTCGAGCATCGAACTTCGAAATAAAAAAGAGCTTATCGAACAGTTTGTCGATTCATTAACTCCTTCCACCCAAGTAGATGATGATTGGCACACCTTCGTCAAGGAAAAAAGGAGAGAGGAGTTAGAGAGGATAATAGTTGAAGAAAATCTAAATAAAGAAGAGACCTATAAGTTTATCTCAAATGCCTTTAGAGATGGTTTTATTCAAACCACAGGAACTGCAATAAGTAGCGTTCTCCCCCCTATTTCGAGATTTACACAGAGTGGTGACCGCACTAAGAAAAAAGAGTCTGTACTCGAAAAATTTAAAGCATTTTTCAATAAGTTCTGGAACATTTCGAGTCAGAATTTTATGGATAATTTATAGGGTACTGAACGCTTAAAAGAGATGAAGGAGGGTTAGGCGTGATTTTGGGAATTTTTTCCTACTTTTTCCTCCCTTGGTGAATCATTTGCCAGCTATTAAAGAGGTTCTGCCATAGGACGTAAGTTGCCGGTACGACAGATGAGAGGGGGTTTAGATATGTCTGTGCCATCCAGATAGCTAAGACCGTATTTTTCTGACCGAGTGCCTGCCCTCCTGTTATCTTGTCTCCATATTTACCCCCTATCCATCTTCCGAAACCAAACTGGATAAGACACTGCACTATAGATATTCCTCCCAATCCTATAATAATCCCTATTTTGGAACTCTCCTGAAGTAAAATATAGTCAATAGTCTGCCCCATTGCCACTGTTAAAGTTATAGCCCAAAGGTAGAAGGGAAGCATCTTTCTTTTTACTATGAAACTTGTGGTCTTGGGGAGACTCTTTTGAAAAACAAAAGCCAATACCATCGGAAAAAGTATCACCGGAGCCACTTTTTTAAGTATAATCAGACAAGAGTGCCAAAATGTGACCCCCTCACTAAAGCCTATTAAAGAGAAGGCAATAGGGGCTACCACAGCTATAACAATACTTGATAATATCGTATATGAAACCATAGATGCCATGCTCCCTCCTAACACCACCGCTATAACAGTGGCAGAAACCGCCGTAGGAGCGAGCACCCCCATCATAGCCCCCTGAGCAAGAACTCCATCAAAGGGGATAAAAATGAAGTAAAAAATGGCTGCTACGACCAACTGAAACCCTATTAACCAAACATGTAACTTCTCAATACGAATCTTTTTGAAATCCATATCGCAAAGGGTTACAAATAGGATAAGGAAAATAAGGAAAGGGGTAACAGGTTTTAGTGAGGCAAAAAAATCATGGAAAACAATACCGAATAGAATAGCAAAAGGTAAGACATACGGTCTTACCTTTTGTGAATCAACGTGTGGTAAGTTAATTTTCGTTTTCAGAGCTTACTCGTCTTTTTCTTCTTCCATATAAGCCTTTAAGAGCTTATCCTGAACATCTGAAGGAACTTGCGAGTACTCTGCAAACTCCATAGTAAAGGTAGCACGACCTGAGGTCAATGAGCTTAGAGTGGTAGAGTACTTGTAAAGTTCTGCAAGAGGAACCCTTGCTTTTAGAACTTCAAACCCTTTCACACTACTCATCCCCTCAATCATGGCACGACGGTTCTGAAGGTCAGACATCACATCACCCATGTAGTCGCCGGGAACTAATATCTCTATATTATAGATAGGCTCCATAATCTTAGGACCTGCTTTTCTAAATGCCTCTTTAAAAGCATTTCTACCTGCAAGTTTAAAAGAGATCTCATTGGAGTCAACGGGGTGCATCTTTCCGTCATAAACATAGACGCGGATATCACGAGCATAAGATCCTGTAAGAGGACCCTCTTCCATCTTCTCCATAAGCCCTTTCAGAATAGCAGGCATAAAACGAGCGTCGATAGAACCACCCACAATACAGTTATAATATTCGAGTTTTCCACCCCAATCCATAGTATATTCATCTTTCCCCTTAATATTTAGGACTAACTCTTTCCCATCAACTTTAAAACGGTTATTCTGGGGAGCTCCCTCAACATAAGGCTCGATAAGGAGATGCACCTCACCAAACTGACCTGCACCACCTGACTGCTTTTTATGACGATAATCTGCTGCTGCTACTTTAGTAATGGTCTCTCTGTATGAAATTCTTGGAGCATATAGTTCTACTTCGATTTTATAATCATTATTTATATGCCATTTAAGCATATTAATATGATGCTCTCCCTGTCCGCTTAGGATGGTCTGTTTAAGTTCCTTAGCATACTGAACCATGATAGTGGGGTCTTCTGCTGCTGCCCTATTAAGTATTTCACTCAACTTTTCATCATCTTTTTCTGAAAGAGGCTTAATCGCGGTTCTGAACTTAGCTTGAGGGAATTCGATAGGAGCGAATGTCCACTCCTGAGAAGGGACACAGAGAGTCTGATTGGTCTTAACAGTTTTAAGTTTAACTGTACATCCTAAATCCCCTGCCACCATTTCAGAAACTTTCTCTTTCTTCCTTCCTGCCACAGAATAAATGGCAGAGATTCTCTCCTTAGCACCGGTAACGGG
>CAYSND010000061.1:0-9062 GCA_964432305.1 uncultured Muribaculaceae bacterium
TGAGTTGTAAGTAGATATTTTGGTATTTAGCAGGATTTGCATTGAAATTCTTGGCAAATTCAAAAAACTCCCCTGCTTCATCAATAATATAGGGATTACCCTCAGTTCCCGGGTCTGTTGCAGGACCTTGGGTAACAGTTATGGTAACGCTCTTGCTCGCTCCGGCTTTCACCGTTATAATAGCAGGCTCTTTGGCTATTGTATTTGTGTTCATACCTGCTCTTACAAGAAATGTCTCCCCCCCCTTTGTTACTCTGCACCAGCTCTGACTAGACGATACAGTCCATTCGGGGAGATTGGTGCTTACGGTAATTAAGGTCTTTCCCCCTCTGAAGGTGTAATTAATATTCTCTCCGGGGGTCAATGTCAATATCGGTTCTGCTGCACCTTGATCCACTTTGAAGGTTATGGAGGGGACTCCGGAGGCAGAAACAGTAATAGTTGCCTGCTCCTTTGCTACCGCAATACTGTTCTTCGCAGCCACAATATTGAACTTTTCATTGTCTGTTTTAGTTACCTTGCACCACTCTTTATTGGAGGCGACACTCCACTCAGGGAGGTTTGTGGTAACAGTAACGGAGGTCTCTCCCCCTTGTGGAGTATATGTGATGTTCCCAACTTGGGAGATTTTTAAAAATCCGTTGGCTGCATTTTGTCTTACTTTAAGTGTCACCGAGGGGACCCCTTCTGCCGAGACAGTAATAATTGCCTCCTCAGGACTCTGTATGGTTTTGTTTTCGAGGGCAGTCACAGTAAAAGAGGTAACAGGTATCGGTTTGTCAGTTGTTGGAACCGCTAAAGCCGAAACTTTACACCACTCTTGAGATGAAGAGACCCTCCAGATTTCTATATTAGTGGCGACCTGTATTGTAAAAGTCTCTGTCGCAGCAGCAGAAAAAACAATATCATCAGTTGGTGAAATGATCAAATAAGGGAGCTCTTTCTTACAGCCAAAAAGTGCCAAGAGCAACAAGCCGACTGCCATAAATTTTGAAAGTATATTCCTCATAATAAAAAGATATTTAGCTCTTAATCGAAAGAACAAATTTAGTAAAAAACATCGACCGCACTCTAAGTTCTATAATTTTATCGCAAACTTTTTCAATCTTCCATCCAACATCTGCTCAGGAATTACCGCTTTAACTGCATCTGCAACGATATTTAACATCTTCTCCCGCACAAAATCCCTTCTTATGACCAATGAAATCTCCCGCACAGGTGCCGGCGCGGTAAGGTGCCTGATATTTTTCCTCTGTGCTTCGCAGAGAAGGTCAATATGCAATTCAGGAATAATCGTATACCCTCCGTTGGCATCAACTATCTTCACAAGCGTATCAATACTCCCCGCCTCATAAATCGAAGAGGTGTCTGCCTGTTTATGACAAAAGTTAAACACCTGATTTCTAAGACAATGCCCCTCTTGTAGCACCCAAAGTCGCTCCGTGGGCATCTTCGCAGAGAGAATCTCCTCTTCTGCGTAAAGACTCTCCGAAGGGGAGACATAGGCTACAAACTTCTCATAGTACAATGGAATTTCAAGTAACCCTTCATTTGCAAGAGGAGTAGCAAGGATTGCCATATCAAGCTCCGCCCTCTCCAACTGCTCCACAATCAACTTTGTTCTCGTTTCAGAGACCTTCATTTTAATTCCGGGATGTTTACTCCTGAATACCTGAAAAAACTTCGGCAGAATATAAGGAGCCACAGTGGGTATTATCCCGAGCAGCAACTCCCCACTCTGCTCCTCTCTCTTTGAACTCACTATCTCTTGAATCTGAGAAGCATTGTATAGAGTCACCTTTGCCTGCTTTATAATCTCCTCTCCGAGCAGAGTCGGTTTTACCGGATGGGAAGACCTATCAAAAATTACTACATCGAGCTCAAATTCCAATTTCTGAATCATAGAGCTAAGGGTAGGTTGAGTTACCCCACATGCTTCAGCGGCTTTCACAAAGTTACGGTGTCTATCCACCGCCACGATATATTCCAGTTGGCTAATAGTCATAAATCATATTTTTTACAAATATAGAAATAATCTATAAATTAATAGAAAATATCTGTTTGATTTATATAAAATAGTGCTGTATCTTTGCACTGAAATAGAAAAATAGAAATATTAATAACAATAAAAAAATACTATCATGGAAAATCAAGTTTATCAAATGCCACGTATTGGTGAAAAAGCACCTGCTTTCAAAGCAGTTACTACCCAAGGTCCTATTAATTTCCCCTCAGATTATAAGGGAAAATGGAAAATCTTATTCAGCCACCCCGCTGACTTTACTCCTGTTTGTACTTCTGAATTTATGACCTTTGCTTCTTTGGCTTCAGACTTTGAGGCTCTAAACACACAGCTTGTAGGGTTATCAGTTGACGGACTTTACAGTCATATAGCATGGCTACGTACAATTAAAGAGAAAATCGAATATAAAGGGATGAAAGACTTAGAGATCAAATTCCCACTTATTGAAGATATCACCATGGAGGTTGCTAAAACTTACGGAATGATTCAACCGGGCGAAAGTTCTACAAAAGCAGTTAGAGCAGTCTTCTTCATCGACCCCAATGATGTAATCAGAACAATCCTTTATTACCCTCTCTCTCTTGGCAGAAATTTTGATGAGATAAAGAGAATTATCATAGGACTTCAGACAGCAGACAAATTTAGTGTTGCTCTCCCTGCAGATTGGAGACCGGGAGATGATGTAATAGTACCTACAGCAGGTTCTTGCGGAGTAGCAAAGAGTAGAATGGAAGGGGGAGAAGAGGGTGTTACCTGCCACGATTGGTTCTTCTGCACGAAACCTCTCTCTAAGGAGAAAGTCGAAGAGAAAATTGGCAAAACCAAATAATCAACATATAATGAGATTAAATAAAACTATTACAATCATTCTTTTAGCATTGCTCCCTTTAACCGGCTGTGCCGGAGGCAGATCTAATACTAAAGATAAAGAAGAAAAGACAATGAAAACAATTCACCTTACAAAAGCGGAGTTCCTTAAAAAAGTATTTAACTATGAAGAGAACCCGAGCGAATGGAAATATTTAGGAGACAAACCTGCAGTTATAGACTTCTATGCATCATGGTGTGCACCCTGTAAAATGATAGCACCTATACTTGAAGAGTTAGCACAGGAGTATGATGGACAGATCTATATCTATAAGATAGATACAGAAAAAGAGCAAGAGCTTGCAGCAGCATTTGGAATCCGCTCTATTCCCACTCTCCTCTTCATACCGGTAACCGGTGAACCTCAGATGGCTCAAGGTGCCCTTCCTAAGGCAACATTGAAAGAGGTTATAGATGAGTTGATTAAAAAATAATGATGAGAGAGATTAAAAAAACACCGTCAAAATTTGGCGGTGTTTTTTTTGCGACATGATTAATTAATGTAGGATTAAATCCTATGAAAGAACTAATTGATTAACTCGATACAAAAGTATGGTGATAAAAATGCGTTTGCTTGTAAAAAATACACAATATAATGTAAAATAGCGACAAAAAATCAGTTTTTTTGTTTCCAAAAAAGATAAAAGAGGAGTAGAAAGAAAAAACACCACCAAATTTGGCGGTGTTTTTTTGCGACATGATTAATTGTTTCGGATTCTTTTTTACTTCCCACTTTAAAAAAGACTTATCCTCGAAAGAACTATTTTAAGTATTAACTCGATACAAAAGTACGGCGGAAAAAAGCCGCTTGTTTGTATAAAAGCGACTATTTAATGTAAAAACTGACAAGCTCAGGGTGTTGTTTAAGATATTTACGAGTTTGAGAATACCCGGCCTTATAGATTTTGGTAAATTTAGGGAAGTCAAAGATATTATACTCCTCATTAGAATATGACTGAATAAGGTGGTCACATAACTTCATTCCGGGGGTTGAGTTTGCCACCATTAAGGTATTAACAGTTCGGAGAGCTATATTCACTATGGAGTCCCCTTTAAATATAGGTGTGTGTGGATGAACATTTACACCTATTAGAATATTACACTTATCCCGTATTATTTCAGTAGGGAAGTTGTTTAGTACCCCTCCGTCTACATATAAATCACCATTAATCTTTATAGGGTCGAAAATTCCCGGTTGTGTCATGGAGGCTAATACAAACTCCTTAAGATTATCTCCTGAACTTACTAATTCACACCTCTCCTTAGAGATATTAACTACGCTAACTCCAAATTCAATAGGGAGATCTTCAAATCGCTCGTAAGGTATATATTTATTAAGGATACCACTAATAGATTTATGTGTAGAGAGCCCTAATCTGTTTTTATGTGAAGTGGGGAGAGAGAAAATTTTAATCAGTTTATATACTTTTTCTGCCCTAATAATCTGAATAATCTCCTCAACGCTCAATCCGCTTGAATAGAAAAGTCCCACTAAAGCACCCATGCTTGATCCTGAAAGGCATGTAGGGTGTATTCCAACCTCCTCAAGAGCTTTTAATGCCCCTAAATGAGCAAAACCAAGTGCGCCACCGCCGCTAAGAGTTATTCCTATTTCGTGTTTTTTAGTCATTTTATAAGTTTTTAAAAATAATTACAAACATTTTGCCGAAAATTAAAAAAATATTTGGAGTATAAAAAAAACTTCTTACCTTTGTGCCGCGATTTAGAATAATTAATGTTTAACTCAGTCTTGATAGATAGTAATCCCACAGCTCCAAACTATCTGTCAGATGCAACGAAAGAATGACAACTAATTTCTTCAGATTTGTCTTGATTTTAGCAACCACCTCTATTTTTATGGGTGGTAATGTTGTTTATGGACAGCAGAAGGAGCCGGTTGAATATCTCGATACTCTAAACATAGTCATTACATATCGTATAGGTCAGTCTGTAATTGTTCCCACTTTGGGTTCAAATGCTAAAGAGTTGGCAAAGCTCGATAGGTTTATGAAAGATTGGCTTACCAATCTTAATCCCAATGACCCGATTATCCATACTCTCGATGTAACAGGAGTCTGTTCTGTGGATGGTTCCTATAAAAACAATGTTACCATATCACAGAGTAGAGCGATTGCAGCAAAGAGATGGTTAGAGAGAAATTATACTTTCCCTAAAAATGTAGTTATAAGAACATCTAACGTGCCTGAAGATTGGGACGGATTCATAGCATTAATAAAGGGCTCCGGTGATGAATATACAGACCAGATGCTCTCCATTATAGAACAGGTAAAAGACTTTGATCAGAGAGAGAGGGCTCTTAGAGCTCTTGCAGGTGGTGCTCCTTGGAGAAGAATGATGGAAAAGATGGGAGATTCAAGAACATCGTCTCTTAACTTGATCTCTAAAAGAGCAAAAAAAGAGAGAGGTATTGTTAAGACAGCCCCTCGTATCTCATCAATACTTGATAAAGATGTATATATGTCAAAGGCTTTAGCTATAACTCCTATATCTATTCCCAACTCAGATTGGAAAGCTATGAGAGTGGCACCTAAACTCCCTACCTTTGAAATACCTGTTGCTCCCCGCACTTGTAAAATGTTCCCATTTGCTTTAAAAACAAATCTTCTTTTTGATGCAGTTACAGCATTGAATGTGGAGCTTGAGGTTCCTATAACTCCTCACTTCTCACTTGCTGCAGAGTATGTTTTCCCTTGGTGGTTAACCAAAGGACATAACTACTGTTTTCAATTTATTTATGGTACCCTCGAAGGACGTTATTGGTTTGGA
Source organism: uncultured Muribaculaceae bacterium (assembly GCA_964432305.1). Classification (GTDB taxonomy): domain Bacteria; phylum Bacteroidota; class Bacteroidia; order Bacteroidales; family UBA932; genus CAYSND01. The sequence goes on from CAYSND010000061.1 coordinate 5,678, forward strand.
GATAGAAGTAAAAGGGGAATGTTAGAGGGTTTCTTCGTAGGTGCACATGCCGGAGTCGGTTATTATGATTTCCAGTCTAAAACAGAAGGGTATCAGGGGGAGGTTCTTATAGGTGGGTTATCTGCGGGGTATTCAATTAAGTTAAATAGAACATTTAATTTGGAATTATCTCTTGGCGGTGGTTATATCTACACTAAATACAGATATTATATACCTAAGGAGGATTATACAGTGCTTGCTTATCAGCATAGAGGTATATATGCAAACTATCTCCCTACAAAGGCGAAAATAGCTCTCGTATGGAATATATGCAGTAGTAATTATAATAGGAAAGGGAAAAGATAATGAAGAGAATAAGTAACATATTTATAATCGTCTTCTTAGCGGCTTTGGTTTTAGCATCGAGCTGCGTAAGGAGAGATTTAGATATGGAGTACTTAGACTCTGCTGAGATAGCGGTAGTATTTGATTGGTCTCGCGCCAAGATAAATCCTGACGGAGCTACAGTTACATTTTTCCCTATTGACGGAGGAGAGCCTATAGTTAAACTTACTCATAGCGATACGACTATTGTCTCCTTAAAGGTGGGACGTTACTCTATAATAGGTTTTAATGAGACCACTGTGGACTTTGATAATATAGAGTTTAGAGGAACAGACCATTTTGCTACTTATGAGGCAGTGGTTAAAAAAGAGGATATTAAAGCAGACCCTGTTATTTGGAAAAATCCTGATATCCTTGCCTCTGCATCTATTGGAGATTTTGTGGTAACTACTGATATGGTTCAGGAGACTCGTACCAGAACCAGGACTAAGACCAGGACTAAGTCAAGGTCTTTAGTTCTCTCCCCCTCTCTTACCATAACTCTCCAACCTCGTAGAGTGGTATATCCGGCAGTGGTGGTTGCAAAAATTCATGGATTAAATAATATCGCTGCCTCAGGGGCGTATGTGTCCGGATTTACCGAGGCTGTAAACCTAAGTAATTATAAGACCTCTTCGTACTCTACACGTCAGAAATTCCCTTTTAGTAAAATTACCTATACCGATGGTTCTACCAGAAATGGTACTGCAAGTGGAACTCTTACCTCTTTCGGATTAAGAGATCATCAGGGGGAAGCAGGATTAAATGGATATGACCTCGATTTTAGAGCCACACTTAAAGATGGCTCAGGGTTTGACAGGAAGTTCGATATATCAGCCTCCATTACCACAGTTAATATCGAGATAGGGATACAGATAAATATAGATATAGGGTTAGGGGAGGGAGGTCCTATTATTATCCCCGACATCGGAGGAGGAGGAGGAGGGTGGAACATCAAGGTTGGTGACTGGGAAGAGGTAATAGTCCCCATAACACTTTAAAAGAAATTAACAATTTAACAAACAAATAATTTAACAAATTTTTATTAACAAACTCACAAACAAATTTCATTATGAAAAAAATTTTTATTCTCGCAAGCGTTGTCATCATAGCTATGACTTCTTGCAAAAAAGACGAAGTTATTGTTAACAATAGCTTAAACAACGAAATCGGATTTAGTACTTTTACTCACAAAACTACTAAAGCTACTCCTACTACTGATTCTAACATTAAAAATGCCAACATCAAGGTTTATTCTTATCTTGTAAATGGTACTGCAGCAGGTGAGGCTATTACGGCTGTTGACTATTTTAAAGCCCATGTAGTTAATAATGCAGGCACTTGGCAATCAGATACTGTTCGTTATTGGCCCGCCACTGCATTAACCGTAAGTGGAACTCAGCGTTTAAGTTTCTTTGCTTTTCACCCTTCAGGTGCAACTCTTACTTGGAATGGAGCTGCTTATAAGGCCAAAACTACTGTTAAACCCTCATTTACTTTTGCAGTTCCAGTGGTAGCTTCACAGATTGACCTTTTAGTTGCATCTAAAGAAGATCTACATAAAGAGTCAAATAGCGGAGCAGTTGCCCTTGCTTTTACTCACGCGCTTTCTCAGGTAAATTTCAGCGCTAAAGGTCAACAAGGTGATGGTGTTAAATATACCGTATCAAAAGTTGTCATAGGTGATAAAACAACAGGCGACCTTAAAAATTCCGGTACTTATACATATGGTACAGGTTGGAGTAATCAGAGTGGAACTGCTAAATATGAATATCCCCTCCAAGATAACTCCGTAGTGATAGATGGTCTTACAGTAAAAGCTTTAGGTTTAACAGCTGGAACAGGTGCTCTTATGTTACTTCCTCAATCAGGTACTTCAAATGTTCAAATTTCTGTTACATATAAAGCAGAACTTGGATCTGATGTTTTATTTGATGGTACAAAAGCTTTTACTATAAATTCTCTTACTTGGGCAGCAGCAACCAAGTATAATTATGTTATCACTCTTCCAGCAGGATCAGATCTTATTACTTATACTGTAACTATTACTGATTGGACTACTAATACAGACACTCCTGTTACCGTTAGTTAATTATCCTCTTTAAAATAAGCCGAGTGGGGTGGCTCCCCACTCGGTTACATAAAATAAGAAACAAACGGCTTCCGGATGGGAAGGAGTTAAACAATAGTTGAATAATTTCTATGTCGCAAACAAGAAAAGTTTTCATCTGGAGCCGATGTTTCTAAAAAAAGACTGCATCACAGATTCAGATAAATTGCCACCGGAGTTAAGCATTAAGACTCTCTATGTCGCAAACATTTGGCAATTTATCTGAATGTGATGTTTTCATTTTAAAGAGAGTGATGTAAGGTAGCTCTCCCCTCTTTCAAAAGTAAAAGTAGTATATCCCACTACCCTTTTGGTCTCACTGTAAGTACCTTTATCAGTTTCAACTTTAAAACTTAGTTCAGTTTCACAACTGATGGTCATAGGGAAAAAGGGCATTCTAATCACTTTGCTCTTTTCGCCCCCTATTTCTGTATTATTATCTATTACTATCGAAAGGGAGGATGACACCCCTTCAGATACTATATAGTCTGTCATATTCATAGTTTCAGAAGATAATTTCATTTTAGCTGTGGTTGAAAAAATCTTCTCTCCATTTACTGAGCTAACAGTTATTCTCTTTACTTTAATGGGTGATTTAGTCCTGTTTTCAAGCACGAAGTCCATTTTAGCCATTAATGACTGAAACTCATATTTGTTATTGTTCTCTTTAGTGGCAGAACATCCAATCATATAATCATACTCTGAAGAGTCGATTATCCAAAAGTCACCTGAAGTGACCTTCTGTTCGAGAGGGAGATTAAATGTATAATTTCTGTTTGCATCGAGAGAAGCACCCGCTTTATAAGGGAATACCATATAAGAGAGTTCCCCTTTAATCTCTTTAGAGATATTTCCGGAGAATGTGGTGGTGTATCCGGAGGATTGGGAAGTAAATGGAAGGTTATGATTGTT
>CAYSND010000062.1:0-9057 GCA_964432305.1 uncultured Muribaculaceae bacterium
GGTGCTGTCGCAAAATTCGCTTCTTCCGGAAAGAAAGTTCGCAAGAAAGATCTCGGAATGATGGCAATGAGTTATGGTTATGTTTATGTGGCACAAGTAGCAATGGGTGCAAGCCAGCAGCAGTTCTTCAATGCTCTAAAAGAGGCTGAAGCTTATGATGGTCCTTCACTAATTATTGCCTACTCACCTTGTATTAACCATGGTATCAAAGCAGGAATGGGTCTTAGCCAAAGAGAGGAGAAATTAGCTGTTGAAGCCGGTTACTGGCACCTTTACAGGTTCAACCCTACCCTCACTGAGGAAGGGAAGAATCCATTCTCACTTGACAGCAAAGAACCTGATTGGAACAAATTCCAAGACTTTATTAAAGGAGAGGTGCGTTATAGTTCACTAATTCAGACATTCCCTGAAGAGGCAAAAGAACTTTTCGCTAAAACTCAGGAGTATGCTCAAATCAGATATGAGTCCTATAAGAGGTTAGCTCAATAAACGAGCTCTCTAGTATGTTAAAAAAGCATCATAAACACTGTTTTATGGTGCTTTTTTAACATGTATTACATACCATATAAATATAATATATAATTAAATTTCCATCTTAATAATTATATTTCTATCTTTGATTTAGAAACATTGTTATTTTACTAACCTTATTATTAATTAAATCATCTTTCTATGAAGAAATTATTTCTGATTGCGTTGATGGCTACTATTTCCATTTTCACCTTCGCGCAGGGCACGATTACTGTGTCCGGAACTATCACGGCTTCCGAAGATGGCTCCCCTATTCCATTTGCAAATGTGCATGTAAGGGGGACTATGATCGGAACTTCTTCTAACGATTTAGGACAGTATCAACTTGAAAAAGTTCCTGTTAATGCTATCCTTGTGTTCTCCTCTATAGGATACACAAATCGCGAGATACCTCTAAATGGCAGAGCTGTGCTTGATATAGCTCTCGACCCCGATGCTCAAGCACTTGAAGAGGTAATTATGGTCGCTTACGGTACTGCAAAGAAAGGAACCTACACAGGTGCTGCATCTGTTGTTAAAAAAGATGCTATCAAAGATTTACCCACTACCTCCTTTGAGCAGGCTTTGAATGGTAAAGTAGCAGGTATGCAGATAACCACTAACTCTGGTCAGGCCGGTTCCACTTCAGCTATTCGTGTACGCGGTATAGGTTCTATGAATGCCTCTAATGAACCTCTTTATGTTATTGATGGCGTTCCTGTTATATCGGGAAGTGCGGGTCAGATGGGAGGGTATATCTATACCTCTAATAACATCATGAGCACACTTAACCCCTCTGACATCGAGTCAATAACTGTGTTGAAAGATGCTGCTGCTGCCTCTCTATACGGTTCAAGAGCAGCTAATGGAGTAGTGGTGATTACCACTAAACAAGGGAAATCAGGCAAACCTCAAATCTCTTTCAAAGCCTCTGTCGGTATTACCCCTTCATTTGCCACAGTTAACTTCGACATCGCTTCTCCTGAAGATCAAGTAAAACTTTACTATGAGAACTTCTGGAATGCTGATAAATATGACGGGAAAACTGATTTAGTAGCGAGTACGACTGCTTTAAGACAGCTAAATAGAAGATTCAATAAACATGGATATACATTTTCCGCACCCGATAATACCATTAACTCATTAAAAATAGAGGGGATGACCGATGGTATTGAAAATCGTGAAGGGAAATATTTTAACTGGGAAGATGTTCTCTTTAGGACAGCAATATATCAGACTTACGATCTCGCTATAAGTGGGGCTTCGGATTTTGCAAACTACTATACCTCCTTCTCATACACTGATGAGCAGGGAAGAAGCACTATTAACGACTTTAATCGTATTGCAGGTCGTGTAAATCTTACCCAGAAAGTTGGTAAATTTGTGGAGTTTAATACGAATGTCAATGTTGCTAAAACTAATAAAAAGGGATTTAATGACACAAGAGATACTCGTGGTAACTATTTTATGCAATCGAGAAACCTCTTATGGCCCCTCTACTGGCCCACAGATTATAAGACAGGAGATCCTTATAAAGCCAGATATGGTAGTTATGCATACAACCCTGTTTTCTATAATAACGAATGGGAAAATAGTTCCAATACATTAAGACTTACTGCTGCTGAGACTGTGACCATTAAAATTCTCCCTGAATTATTTGTAAAGTCTGTCTTCTCATACGACTATACTCAAGTAGCCGATGAAATCTATTTCAGCGCAGACCACTATAATGCAGGATATGACGAAAACAATAATAGGGTCTCAACAATAACAAACATGGGGACAAATTACAATAAAATCGTCTCTTCCACTACCGCTAACTACAATAAAACCTTCGGGAAACATACTATCAGTCTTTTAGCAGGATTTGAAGCAGAGAAAAATATTTCAAGTTTTCTTAGAGGTTCCGGTGAGAATCAACCTACAAGCTCATTGAAGGTTATCTCTACCGCAGGGAAATTAGATGCGGGAGGATATTATTGGGGGAACTCAATGCTCTCTCTCCTCTCTCGTGCAGAGTATAATTATGACAATAAATACTACGCTTCTGCCTCTTTTAGGCGTGATGGTTCTTCTAGACTCGGCATAGCAAAACGCTGGGGGAACTTCTGGTCAGTTGCAGGTTCGTGGAGAATTACAGAGGAGGAGTTTATGAAGGATCAAAGCATAATTAGCAACCTTCGTTTAAGGGCCTCTTATGGAATAAACGGTACCCTCCCTTCAAACAATTACGGATGGCGTTCGTTAGTTGCCTTCGGAGCTAAATATATGGCTCAACCCGGAGGTGGAATTGCAAACATTGCAGATCCTAATCTTTCATGGGAGACAAGTTATACTACTAACCTCGCCCTCGAATTTGGATTGTTTGATCAGAGAGTTTTTGGAACAGTAGAGGTGTTTAACAGAGATTCTAAGAATCTTCTCCAAGATGTACCCATCTCTCTTATTACAGGTTTCTCCTCCACATTAAAAAATATTGGAGAGATTAACAACAAAGGGTTAGAGATAGAGTTAGGTGGTGAGATTATTAGAAATAATCAGTTGAAATGGAATGTTAGCCTTACAGGTTCTTTTGTTAATTCAAAAGTGGTTAAACTCTATGGTGGTCAGGACATTATATGGTATGACCCCACAGGAGATGACTATAGGGCTAAATTTATCTATAGAGAGGGAGAAAACATGCTTTCACTCTACGGACTTGAATGGGCAGGCACAGATAGAGAGACAGGGAAAAACGTATGGTATGTAAACGACCCTGATGACCCGACTAAAGGGGCATTTAAGCTTAACGGAAGAGGTGCCTCTTTCGACTATTCTGATGCTAACGAGGTTATACTAGGTTCCGCACAGCCTAAGTTCTTCGGAGGTATTAATACAGATGTTACCTGGAAAGGAGTTACACTAGGACTGAATTTTATTTATAAATTAGGTGGCTATACATATAACGCAGTAGCAAGAGATGTAAATGATGATGGGTATTATTGGGAGAGAATTATGTCACAATACTGCTTTGACAATCGTTGGACTCCTGAAAATAAAGACGCTAAATATCCTCAGCGTATAGCCATAGATATGGAAGATGTGAATCAGAAGAGTAGTCGCCATATGAATAGCGCTACATTCCTAAGACTAAAGAATGTTTCTCTTGCATACACCTTCCCTAAGTCTTTAATTAGCAAAGCTAATATCTCTAATCTCCGCGTATTCTTTAACGGCTCTAATCTTTTAACATTGGCAGCACATAAAGAGTACGATCCGGAAGTCAATGAATATGGTTCAAGAGGGTGGGAAATACCTTTGGGCAAGACCTATACTTTTGGTTTGGAATTTACTTTTTAAATATTGATTGAGTATGAAAACAACAAAAATATTGTCAATACTTTGCGGGCTTCTCTTAATTGTTTCTTGCGACAATTTCTTAGATGTTCCACCCAGCAATCAGGCCGATGCCACTACTGCCATTAATAATGATAAGGATGCACAGGTATTTATGAATGGGATTTTAAGAAAGATGGCATCTTCAAATTATTATGGAAGAAACTTTATCCTTTATGGGGACACTAAAGGAGGGGACCTTGCAATTACCTCTCAAGGGAGGGGATATGACGGACTTTATTCTTTTAACCATGCCCCCAACAGTGGAAGCTATGAAGGGTATTGGTCACAAATGTACCATTGTATAGCCCAGGTAAACACTCTTATCTCTGCGATAGATAACATTACAGCACCCACCAATAAGATGAAAGAGATTTATGCTGAGGCTCTGACTCTGAGAGGATTAATCTATTTCGATTTGGTACGTCTTTATGGGAAACCTTATAATATGGATAAAAACTCTCTTGGAGTTCCTATTACTTTGAAACCTCTAAATGCAGCCGACCAACTTACTCGTGCATCTGTTGATGCAGTTTACACACAGATTCTTGCAGACCTAAAAGCTGGTGAAGCAAAAACTTCAAAGGCTATAAAGAAAGGTTATATAAACTACTTCGGAAATAAAGCTATTCAGGCTAAAGTTTACCTTTATATGGAGAAGTATTCAGATGCCCTAGCTGCTGCTAAAGAGGTAATGGGATCACCTTTATATTCTCTATATAAAAATAGTGATTGGGTTGATTCCTGGAAATCTCAGTGGGGCAAAGAGTCTCTCTTCGAATTAGGAGTTTTCCCTGAAGAGGCAGATTTAGGGTCAGGCTCATTAGGATTCTACTATAGGAGGTCCAAACATGGTTCGACTGCCGCTATGGGGTGGTTCCTTGCAAGTGATTATTTTATCACAAGGCTTAAACAGGATCCTACAGATATTCGCTGGGGAATCATGGATAAAGATGATATCGGTGAAGAGCAAAATATTGACAGAAAAGGGTCCTGCTATAAATATAGTGGAAGCATCACACTTGAAGGAGATGGAAAAGCAACGGCTACTGCTGTTAATATTAAAGTCATCAGACTCTCCGAGGTCTATCTTATAGCCGCGGAGGCTGCTATGGCTTCTGATAAAGCTGAAGCTGCCGGATACCTAAATAAAATACGCCAGAGGTCCCCGGGACTTGCTCCTGCTACTGCTGCAAATATTACCATTGATATGATTCTCGAAGAGAGAAGTAAAGAGTTCTTCGGAGAGGGACATAGATTCTTCGATATGATGCGTCTAAATAAGACTGTTACCTATAATGACGAACTTATTGTCCCTGCTGTGGTTATAACACATCGCACCAAGACTGTAGATAGGAGTTTTTACAAGTCGATACTCCCTATTTCTAAAACAGAAATAGATGCTAATCCGAATATTGCTTCACAGCAAAACCCCGGCTACTAAATTAGTATCTTATTATAAAAAAGAGGTTGACCATCTGGTCAGCCTCTTTTTGTTTTTATTTTGGCTATATGAATCGTAACTGAAATAGCGATAATCAGAAGAAGTATCTGAATAAGGAGTTTGGAGATAAAAATGATAGAGATTAGAATGGTAATCCAGAGTGTTGAGATTACTATTATTTTTACCTTACGACTAACCCCCAAACCACTTTTATAATCCTTAATATAATTCCCAAGCCACTTGTTATTTAGGAGCCAGTCATAAAACTTTTGGGAACTCTTTGCGAAACAGGCTGCAGATAGTAAGAGAAATGGTGTGGTAGGAAGAACCGGAAGGAAGATTCCAAGCACCCCAAGCGAGAGAGACAGAAACCCCGCTACTATCAACAACCACCTTACCACCATTACTTATTTGTCTTCTCCATGGTTCGGGTTATACCGATGGCTCCAAAAGATTTAATGGCTTCGATAGCCCGATCAATGGCAGGTTTAAGTTCCTCCATCTCCTCTGCTGTCCACTTCCCTAAAACAAAGTCAGTTTGAGAACCAAAACCGATATGCGAACCTATCCCTATTCTTAAACGGGGGTACTCTTCTGTTCCGAGTATTTCGGCTATACTCAAAAGTCCGTTATGTCCTCCGTCGCTCCCCTTTCCCCGTAAGCGAATGCTCCCAACGGGGAGTGCCATATCATCCACTACGACCAAAAGTCTCTCCCTCGGTATTTTTAATTTCTGAACCCAATAATTAACTGCTTTCCCACTCAGATTCATATATGTGGAGGGTTTGAGAAGGGTGAAAAGATGACCTTTGAATCTTATTTCTGCGACATCTCCATAACGTTGTGTCGTAAAAAGAGTATTGGATGCCTGAGCCCAAGCATCCAATACCATAAATCCTGTATTATGTCGTGTATTAATATATTCGAAACCTATATTGCCTAAGCCTACTATCAAATAGTTCATACCGTCATAATCTCTGATTATCTCTTTATTGCCCTTATGAAGTAGCTTCTGAAGTAGGTTGAGCAGCTTCATGATCTTCCTCCTTAACTTCAGTAGCAGTAGCACGGGTAACTTTTACAGCACAGATGATGGTGTTCTTACCGGAAACTATCGAGCATCCATCAAAAGAGAGGTCACCGGCAACTATCTGCTTCCCAATTTTTAAATCAGTAATGTCTATATTGAGTGAATCAGGTAATTTGTTCATTAATCCTGAAACGCGAAGTTTACGGGCAGAAACAATAAGTTTCCCCCCCTGTTTTACCCCTTCGGAGTTACCTGTAATAACGATAGGAACATCTATTACCACAGGGCGATTTTCAGAAACTGAAAGGAAGTCAACATGAAGAGGAGCGTCAGAAACAGGGTGATACTGTACCTGATGAAGGATAGCCAATTGCTTCTTTTTCCCGAAATCGAGGTTAATAATATAACTACTAGGTGTGTGAGTGATAGTCTTCAACTCTTTTTCAGAGACTGAAAAAATAACATTCTCTTTTAGTTCAGGTCCGTAAACAATGCAGGGGATTTGTTCACCCTTACGCATGTTTTTTAAATCGGATTTTTTGCCAAGCTCTCTTACTGTAGCTTTTAATGTGATCTGTTTCATAATAATTATTAAAAATGTGTTACTCAGTTTGGTCTTTCCAAACCCCATTGCACCAAAAAGATGACTCTTTTTAGTAGGGCGCAAAAGTACGAAAAAAAATTATAATAACAATATATTCCGAAATAGATAAATTGGAGCAGTTTTTGCATTATATTTGATGCACTAATTTAAAAAATTAAATATATGGAAAAAAAATGGAGATGCACAGTATGCGGTTATGTCCACACAGGACCTACTCCGCCTGAAAAATGCCCTATTTGCAAGGCACCTGCTGAAAAATTTGTTGAAGTAACTGAAAAAGAGGGAGAATTATCCTGGGCTGACGAGCATAAGATTGGAGTTGCCAAAGGGTGTGACCCTGAAATATGGGAAGGGCTACAAGCTCACTTCGCGGGTGAATGTACAGAGGTAGGTATGTATCTTGCTATGAGCCGCCAGGCTGACAGAGAAGGGTACCCTGAAATAGCTGAAGCTTACAAAAGAATTGCTTTTGAAGAGGCAGAGCACGCTGCACGTTTTGCAGAGTTACTCGGAGAAGTAGTTTGGGACACCAAGACAAACCTTAAAAAGAGAATGGAAGCAGAAGCCGGAGCTTGCGCTGACAAGAAGAGAATTGCCACTAAGGCTAAGGCTCTTAACTTGGATGCTATCCACGATACAGTTCACGAAATGTGTAAAGATGAAGCACGTCACGGACAGGCTTTTGAAGGACTTTATAAAAGGTATTTCGGGAAATAATCAACTTGCTTTTACACTTATGATGCCGAAACTGTGATACTCACACTTTCGGCATTTTTTATGTTATAGCGTATAATTTACTCCACCATAGAGACCGCTTTGTTCCAGAGAAGTGTGGAGTAGAAAGTAGATAATGTAAGATTTTGAGGTTTGGGTATATATGTACTTAACCCTGAAAATCTTTTAATTTCAAATCCGGTAGTAGACCCTTGCATAAACCAAGGAGTATTTGCTTTATAGACTACTGCTTTACTGAGCCTTAACGAAAATGTATTGTAATCTGCAGGCTCGGCAATAGCTTTCATTAAGTCATCTAAATCATAATAATAACTCTTGTTCAACCTGAAATACCCCTGAATCTTTGTCATATCGAGAGCAGAAATACGATCTCTTCCATAAGTGAAGATGGTTTTACAACTCTGGGCAAGTGGCTCAAGTTCTGAACTCTTTATAAGCGAAATAGTGGCGGATTTTAAGACTTGTGCTGTCTGTGCCGAATAAAAACTGTAGAAAAGTTCACATACACGGGTAAGGTTTGCCTTACCTAAAGCGAAAAGAGGCTCCATAAAGGTAGTGTAGGGGAATCCTTGAGCCATAATTTCTGCCGAAGAAGCTATAAAATAATCGGCATTATCTTTAAGTTCATAAACGACTTCTACCCCACCCATAAAACAGGCATCAAAAATAATATATGAGTATTTTACAGGGAGTGCCTTTTTCAAATCTGCTATCTCCATCTCAACACCATTCTCTTCTCCAAAACTCTTTACTAAGTGGGCATCTGGGTCTATCTCTTGAGGGGCAGGAATTTGCACCATCTCCCCGTTTTCATCCATTACAGCAGTAGTAGGTTTACTGTAATATCCTCTTGGTAACCATCCCGTTCCATGAGACCATAAAATCAATCCTTTCTCTTCGGCGGGAAACATCTCATTTGCTTTTTTAAGAACTGAGTTCATCACTGTATAGGTAACAGAGTTTTGTTCCGGAAATTCATATAAAAGCTCTTCTACTACCTCTCCCTTACTCCCTTTATATAGTCGTAGAAGTTTTGGATTTGCCCCTTTTACATGATAATAAACAAGTAAAGCATCCCCCTTTCGCCCCGGTTTAAAATATGCGGGTAAAAACCCACTCTTAATATCTGTAAGATTAGATGAAGCATATTGTGAGAGGTTATTGTTACCTGCAATATATATCAACACCGTTCGTGAAGATTTGTCCTTATCACGATCACAAGAAGTGAAAGTAAAGAAGAGTAAAAAAGCAATAAAAAAAGATATAATAGAGGGAACCTTATTCATTTTTTAAAATTTAACTTCGCAAATATAGATATTTTAATTCTTTAAGAAGAAAAAAGACTATATTTGTAGAACA
>CAYSND010000063.1:0-9007 GCA_964432305.1 uncultured Muribaculaceae bacterium
TCTATTCATATAAATAGCTATTAATTTGCAAAAGTAGTTAAATTTGCAAAATAAGTGATATAAGATATGTATGATTATATAAGCGGTTCGATTGTCGAGCTGACACCAACAAAAATGATTGTGGACAATCAAGGTATTGGATATGAAATACTCATTTCATTACAGTCCTATTCTAAATTCCAGAAACTAAAAGAAGGTAAAGCATTTATTCACCATCTTTTTAAAGAAAAAGAGGGGGAAGAATTACTTTATGGATTCTTTGATAGAGACGAAAGGGAGATCTTTCAGTTGCTTATAACAGTTTCAGGAATAGGTCCCAATACTGCACGAATGATGCTATCATCGCTCTCCACAGATGAAGTAAGAAACGCCTTAATCTCAGGTGATGTAAACAAGATAAAGAGCGTTAAGGGGATAGGCTTAAAGACTGCCCAAAAAGCAATTATAGAACTAAAAGACAAAATTATAAAAGGGGGCTCCTCTGCATCAGACGGAATCCCATTAGGACGAATGGTCTCGACGGCTCGAAATGAAGCCCTTTCTGCTCTTGTTCTCTTAGGTTTTAGTAAGGTGAATGTAGAAAAGGTGATAGATAGCATCTTAGAAAAAGAACCCTCATCATCACTTGAAGAACTTATTAAGAAAGGATTAAAACTTCTATAAAACAGAAAAAAACTCTATATTTGCAGAACAAAAATTAAATATTATGAACATTCCTAACAATCTAAAATTTACAGAAGACCACGAATGGGTAAAAATTGATGGTGATATTGCCACTGTTGGTATAACAGACTATGCTCAAGACCAGCTTGGCGACATTGTATTTGTCGATATTCAGACAGAGGGCGAAACTCTTTCAAAAGATGAAGTTTTTGGCGCTATCGAAGCAGTCAAAACTGTTGCAGACGCCATTATGCCGCTCTCCGGAGAGATAACAGAGGTTAATACAGAACTTGAAAACGCTCCTGACTTAGTTAACTCTGATCCTTATGGAAAGGGGTGGATGATTAAGATTAAAATCGGAGATAAATCAGAGTTCGAAGGGCTACTTGACTCTGCTGCTTACGAAGATTTTATTAAACAATAACCTTTATCTCGAGATTAGTACAATGTAAAAAACCCCGCTCTAGAGTCGGGGTTTTTTTATTAATTTATTGTTACAGTGTGGTATTTTCGAGAAAAATGTTAAATTTGCTGATTGATAACATTATATTGTGAAACATAGTTTTGGAAGTGATAATCATTCGGGCGTTCATCCAAAGATAATGGAAGCAATAGCTCGAGCCAACAGTGGATATGCTGAGGCATACTGCGAAGACGATTATTCCCTAAAAATTCTTAATAAAATAGAATCGTTGTTTGGGGGAGAATGTAAAGCATTTTTCGTTCTTAATGGCATTGGAGCAAATATTTTATCGCTTGCCACTGTAGCCCACTCGACAGATGCCATTCTATGCCCTGCAACTGCTCATATTAATGTTGATGAGTGTGGGGCTCCGGAAAAATTAACTTGTGCTAAACTTATTCCTTTACAGCATTCCCATGGGAAAGTAACTCCTGAAACCGTTAAAAAATCCCTTGTTGGATTTGGCTTTCAGCACCACTCTCAGCCAAAAGTCCTCTCCATCTCACAGGCGACAGAATTAGGCACAATATATACTCTTGATGAGATTAAAGTACTTGCAGATCTTATGCATAGTTACGGATGTCTTTTACATATAGACGGTTCAAGATTAGCTAACGCTACTGCCGCGCTTGGTGTCTCACTAAAAGATTATAAAGAGACAGGCGTTGACGTAATTTCATTAGGTGGAACGAAAAATGGAATGATGATAGGAGAGGCTGTAATTTTCTATAATAGGGTAAATTCAGATAAAACCATTTATTTAAGAAAACAACTAAGTCAACTCTATTCTAAAAGTCGTTTCTTGGCTTCCCAATTTGAAGCATATCTGAATGATGATCTTTATTTATCTCTTGCCTCAAATGCCAACAATATGGCTAAATACTTGTCAAACAGGCTTTCAAATATCCCTCAAGTAGAGATTACACACCCTGTTGAAACCAACGCTGTTTTCGCAGTAATTACAAAAGAACTCTATCAATCGCTCAGAAAAAACCACCTGTTCTACCTATGGAACGAAGAAAAGACAGAGGTAAGGTGGATGACTTCATTTAGCACCACGCAAGACGATATCGATAGATTTATAGAAGAAATACTAATATTTAACAAATAAGAAATCTTATGAGTATAGAAGTAAAAAGAACTTTCGACCTTTTAGAGAGACTTCAGGAGCTTTATCCTGATAAAACCGATATTTTAAGCAGGAAAACTTCTCAAGATTGGCAGAAATTTAGTGTTAAACAATATGTTGAAAACTCTCACCTAATAGCTTATGGGCTGATTTCTGCAGGATATAAAAAAGGTGACAAGGCAGTTACGATTACAGGAAACAGACCTGAGTGGAATTTTATAGACATGGGGCTTAATCTTGCAGGAATGGTGCATATACCTGTTTATCCCACCCTTGGACATGACGATTTCCTCCATATTTTTAATCACAGTGACGCTAAAATAATCTTTGTAGGAAACGAGTCTCTTTATTCTAAAATTTCTCCCATTGTAAAGGAGATGAAAAGACCTGCAGAACTAATAATTATAGACAATTCTGATAAAAAGAAGTGCTTAGACGACATCTACAATAACGGGAAAGAAAACATAGAGAAAGTTAAAGAGATCGTTGCTCAAAATAAAATTGATATCTCCCCTAACGATATGGCTACGCTTATATACACGTCCGGTACCACAGGAACACCGAAGGGCGTTATGCTTTCGCATTGGAATCTTATGTTTAACTCCATTGGGCATGCTTTGAAACAGACCGTCAATCACACACAAAAGATGTTGAGCTTCCTTCCTCTATGCCATATTTACGAAAGAAGTATGAATTATGAATACCAATATTTGGGAATATCTACATATTATGCGGAATCTCTTGCCACTGTCGCCAGGGACTTGGCAGACTGTCACGCTGACGGATTCTGCAGTGTCCCAAGAGTCCTTGAAATGATGTATGGAAAATTCGAAGCAGCAGGAAAAAATCTTACAGGAATAAAAAGATATATTTATAAATGGGCTTGGAATTTTGGAAACAACTTTGACAACTATAATAAAAGCGATTTTTATCTCTTTAAACATAGAATTGCCGATAAACTTGTCTATTCTAAATGGAGAGAGGCTTTAGGAGGTCGTGAAATGTTAGTAGTTTCAGGAGGCTCTTCTATTCAAGCCAAAATCATTAGGCTCTTTAATGCTGCTAAATTACGAATATTTGAAGGATACGGTATGACAGAGACCTCCCCGGTAATAGCCGTAAATAGTCCGGTTCAAGGATTTAATGTTATTGGAACCGTAGGAAAAGCAATGGAGGGGACAGAGTTGAAAATAGCCGATGATGGAGAAATCCTTACACGAGGACCTCATATTATGCTTGGCTATTATAAAGACCCTGAATATACAAAACAAGTTATAGACGAAGATGGATGGCTTCATACGGGTGATATAGGGGTTCTCATAGATGGAGAGTATCTAAAAATAACAGACCGTAAAAAAGAGATTTTCAAACTTTCTGCCGGCAAATATATTGCACCACAAGTAATTGAAAATAAGCTAAAAGAATCTTCATATATAGAAAATTGTATAGTCATAGGGGAGAACCAAAAATTTGCCTCTGCCATTATACTTCCTGATTTTCAGAGACTTCACTTCTGGGCAGCAAAACATAAAGTCACATATTCAAATAATAATGAATTAATTCGCGACCCTAAGATTTTAGCAAAAATACATAGTGAGATAGAAGTTGTAAACAGTGGGTTAGCACCCCATGAACATATAAAAAGGGAGAGGATAGTGAATGATGAGTGGAATTCGGCAAACAATTTGCTATCACAGACATTGAAGCTTAAAAGAGCAAATATACACGCTAAATATAAAGATATTATTAGTGATATTTATAAATATGAAAACTCATAAAGATGCAGATTTCATTAGCAACAAATAAAGATATTAAAGCTTTATTCTTCATCTGGAAGCGTTGTTTTACTGAAGATTCGGTTTTTCTGAATTTCTTTTTTAAAGAATGTTTCCCACTCTCGAGGACGTATGTTTACAGGGAGGGGGATATTATTGTTTCTTCTGCTACCATACTACCTATTAACTATATGGGAGAGGAGGAGAAAAAAGGGGCATATCTTTATGGTGTTTGCACTCTACCTGAATATCGTGGGAGGGGGCTTTCTATCTCGTTGATTGAAGAGTTAGAAGAAGATTGTCGCACAAGAGGATATGCATTTATACTTACCAGACCTGCAACCCCCTCACTGTTTGCTCTTTACAGAAAAATTGGTTACTCAATCCCCATATATAGGCAATATGTAGACTTACCTCTAAATATTTTTGCTGATGGCGTTTCTTATAGCGAACTAACAGCTCAAAGACTTAAACCGTTGAGAAACAAGTACTTAAATAAAAACTACTTTGAATGGGGTGATAATATGTTAGATTATACCATAGCATTCTATAGATCAATAAAAGGTTCTGCTGTAGAGTTAGAGAGTGAGCGATATATGATTGGATATCCGGATTCGGAAGATAAAGAATTATACCATATACTCGAAATGGGTAATTATAACGGCTCTACATTAAAATTCCCTACATTCCACCTCGTAGGAAACTATATTAAAGCAAAGCATTTAGATAGAACTAAGGCGAGGCTATATCTCCCTGTCGAAAAACATTATTCAGACTTAGAGACACCAGAAAGAGAGGTGCACGTCTTATGTAAACCTTTTTTAGACGATATCCCAACTAATGCTTTTTTCAATTTCACACTAGAGTGACGTTTCACGTGAAACTGGCTACCTCCCAAAATAGACTAATAAAACTGATATATCCGCAGGTGAAACACCTGGAATACGAGAGGCTTGCGCTATAGTCGTAGGTTTGTGTTTAATTAGCTTTAATCTTGACTCCATAGAAAGAGAGGATACCTTTGAATAGTCAAAATTTTCAGGAATAACTACTGACTCTAACCTATGTATTTTAGATGCTATCTGTTTTTCCCTTTCAATATATCCTTTATATTTAATAATAATCTCCACTGAGGATAATATATCAGTAGAGATTGAGTCCTCATCGAGAACGTTTAGCTTTTCAAGAAAGAGTAATGATAGTAAAGAGGAATAAATATCAAACGCACTGTTTGCCGGATTTTGTAGATGAAGATGATTATTAGAAAGATCTTCTCTAAATTTATCGGGCATAATTTTTAATAGGTTATCTATGGAAATTTGGGGTCTAGAAAGTATCTCAGAATATGATTTTATAAAATTAAGAGAGGAAGAGTTGTGATCTTTTAGTAGGATATTTGTTGGTTCAAGTGGTGGTTTGTTATTATTGAAATAATCTATTGTCTTATCTACTTTTGAATATTTTTCTGAGCAGATTTTATATCTGTATTCGTCGGCAAGACCTAACTTATATGAGATTTCGGTCAAGCGCTGATCAGCATTATCTTGGCGTAAAAGTATTCTATATTCGGCACGTGATGTAAACATTCTATAGGGTTCGTCTACACCTTTAGTGATTAAATCGTCAATAAGGACACCAATATAAGAGGAGTCACGAGTAAGAAGAAACTCAGTTTTTTGATTCAGTTTTAGGTGCGCATTTATTCCGGCAATTAACCCTTGTGCTGCTGCCTCTTCATAGCCGGTTGTACCATTGACTTGTCCTGCAAAAAAGAGGCTTGGAATGATTTTAGATTCCATAGTTTGGAAAAGAAGTGTTGGATCAAAGTAATCATATTCTACAGCATAAGCAGGTCTGAAAATCTTAACTTTTTCAAACCCTTTAATCTCCTTAAGCGCTCTAAGTTGTACTTCAAGAGGTAGTGAAGAGGAAAAACCTTGAAGGTAATACTCATTTGTATGTCTGCCTTCGGGTTCTAAAAAAAGTTGGTGTTCATCTTTCCCTGCGAAGGTTCTTAATTTATCTTCTATACTTGGACAATATCTTGGACCGATCCCTGAAATTTTTCCTGAAAATAAAGGAGAGAAAGGAAACCCTTCAGCTAATATCTCATGCACAACTTTGTTAGTATGGGCAATAAAGCAAGGTTTTTGAGGTAAAAATTTTTGGATAGGCGAGTAGTAATTTAAATATGAAAATTTAGATGGCTTTTCATCACCGTTTTGAATAGTAAAATTTGATAGATCTAATGAGCGAATATCAATTCTTGGTGGTGTACCAGTTTTCATTCTTTGAGTAATAACCCCTCTCTCTTTTAACTGTTCGGTTAAATGGTAAGAGGAGGGTTCACCTATTCTGCCTCCTTGTAAAACTTGTTGCCCAATAAAAAGTCTTCCATTTAGAAAGGTACCTGCCGTTATAATAATGGTTTTTGCTTTAAATTTTGAACCCATAGCGGTATGGACTCCAGAAATATTCAAACCTGAGAAGGTTATTTCGGTTACTGTATCTTGCCAAATATCTAAGTTACAAGTGTTTTCGAGAATAAAACGCCAGTTTTGAATGAACATGGTTCTATCACACTGAGCACGGGGTGACCACATAGCAGGTCCCTTGGATTTATTTAACATCCTAAACTGGATAGTAGAAGCATCTGAAACAATACCTGAAAATCCTCCTAAGGCATCTATCTCTCTAATAATCTGTCCTTTAGCTATGCCGCCCATAGCAGGGTTACAGGACATTTGGGCGATTTTATTCATGTCCATTGTAATTAAAAGGACCTTTGAACCGAGTCTGGCGGCGGCTGAAGCTGCTTCACAACCAGCATGTCCTGCCCCAACTACTATAATATCGTAAATATTATTCATTAACTAATGATATTAGTTTAAGAGCCCTCTCCTCCTTTGACCTCATAACTACAATCTCTTCTTCAGAAAGATCATTGTAACCCAATAGATGAAAAACACCATGTATTATTACTCTATAGAGTTCAGAAAGAAAAGGGACATCAAATTTAACTGAATTGGAAATAATAGAATCAATACTTATGAAAATATCTCCGGAAATTTTATCTTTGCAGCTCGAAGAGTAAGAGGAAGTGTCGAAAGTAATAACATCGGTGTAATAATCGTGTCCTAAAAAACGTTCATTCACAGTAAGGAGATAATTATCATCGGTCAATATGAAATTTATATCTCCCACAGACCTCCCTTCTTCGCGAATAACATGTGTTACCCAATTAGAGATTTTTCTCTTTTGGGAGAGTTTAAAGTCAGTATTTTGGGTGTGATAACTAATCATGGTTATGGCTTAAAATTTGCTGAAAAAAAATTTAAATAAGACTGCAAAACTAATAATTATTAAGTTATTTTTAATTTTTGATTTTTTAAGGGGTATTAGCTCAGTTGGCTAGAGCGCTTGCATGGCATGCAAGAGGTCATCGGTTCGACTCCGATATGCTCCACTTTTTAACAATTTTACAAGCTATATAAGGCTGATAAATAGATATATACAATTTATAAGAAAATAATTATTAACAATTTTTGCAATTTTCTCATAAATATTTTATACTTTTGAACGTTAAATGCAAATAACTGAAAAATTATAGCACAATGGAAGTAAAGAAATCCAACAAAGCAAACCTTGAAAATAAAAGGACTCTATTTATAGAGGTAGGTCTTCTACTCGCTTTATTAATTTGTTTCGTAGGTTTTGAAATGAAGAGTACTGAAAAGGCAGAATCTGCTTTCGGGACTGATAAAAAAGTAGAAATTGAAGAAGAAAACATTCCTATTACTACAGAGACCCCTGTAACACCTCCTGAAACTCCGAATATCCCTCTACTATCAGACCAAATTGATATAGTAGATGATGATATCGTTATCAAAGAGACATTTAATATCAGCAGTGAGGATACAAAGAACATGGGTGTAGCTATTATGGATTATGTTGACCAAGTTTATGAAGAAGATGTTGACGACGCACCAATACCATTTGCATTAGTAGAAGAGAAACCTTCGTTTATGGGTGGTGATGCGAATACTTTCTCAAAATGGGTAAATGAACATTTAGTATATCCAGAGTTAGCCAAAGAGAACGGCGTTCAAGGGCGTGTTACCCTTCAGTTTACTGTAAATCCTGATGGTTCTGTATCCAATATTAAGGTTCTTAGAGGAGTTGACGCATCTCTCGATAAAGAGGCTATGAGAGTAGTTGCAAGCTCACCTAAATGGGTTCCGGGCAAACAGAGAGACAGGGCTGTAAAGGTAATTTACAACTTCCCTATTATCTTCCAATTAAGATAAATGTGTTAAAAAGGATTAAAAGGATGGTTTCGACCATCCTTTTTTTTACCACAAAAAGTTATTAAAGGGGTAACGACCAGCATGAATTTCTGCTGCCATTTTATAGAGATCGTTTCTTAATTTATCGATTTTTATTTTCTCTTTAGCCGAAATAAAAATACATGGTGTATTCTCCTTAGCAATCCAAGACTGCCTTAAATCGTCAAGGGAATAGTTTTCTCTTGTCTTCTCACCCACGGAAAACTCGTTATATTCAATAAAGTGATAAGCATCTATCTTATTAAAAACTAAATAAATAGGCTTGTCTTTGGCACCTATCTCGAATAGAGTTTGGTTTACTACTTTAAGCTGCTCTTCAAAATTAGGGTGAGAAATATCGACCACATGCATAAGAATATCTGCCTCACGAACCTCATCTAATGTACTTTTAAAAGATTCGATAAGTTGCGTGGGGAGTTTTCGGATAAAACCAACTGTATCTGAGAGAAGAAAAGGGACATTTTCAATGACGACTTTTCTAACAGTGGTGTCTAAAGTAGCAAAGAGCTTATCCTCAGCAAAAACTTCTGATTTAGCTAATAGGTTCATTATCGTACTCTTA
The DNA here is from genome assembly GCA_964432305.1 of uncultured Muribaculaceae bacterium. GTDB lineage: Bacteria > Bacteroidota > Bacteroidia > Bacteroidales > UBA932 > CAYSND01. The sequence continues at coordinate 8,939 of CAYSND010000063.1, forward strand.
CCGGCATTGGTATAACCGACAAGGGCTATCCTTACAAGCGAACCACGATTACCTCTTTGAGAAATCATC
>CAYSND010000064.1:0-8967 GCA_964432305.1 uncultured Muribaculaceae bacterium
TCACCCACTGCGGTAACAATTACACCACCGGGGTTAATATTGATCTGATCAAATAACTCCCTCGCTATTTTAATGTTCCGAACTTGAGATTCATTGTCATAAACTAAAAAGTAGTCTCTTGCCTTTAGAACCTCCTTGGGTTTAATGCTCAGGGAGTCCATTATTACCTGCGGGAGTGTGTCAGGAGCAGGCATTCTTGAGGGGAAGTCCATTGTATAAAGACCATTGTTTTCCAAAACCACGAGCTCACCACTCATTGTTTCAAAAACTATTGTATTGTTTTTATAGTTAAGGATTGCTTTTAAAGCATGTGCTGTGGCAAGTGTTGCATGTCCACACAAATCCATTTCGATATCGGGTGTGAACCAACGTAAATGTATTTTATCCCCTTTATCCACGAAAAAAGCTGTCTCAGCCACCCCATTCTCCTTAGCTATTTTCAACATTATCTCATCCGAAAGCCACTTGTCGAGAGGTACGACACAGGCAGAATTGCCACCAAAGACTTTGTCGGTAAAAGCATCTATCTGGTAGATATTATATGTCATATCCTTTTGTTTTAATTATGGTTTAATTTGTAACCCCATAGCCCATGTAAGAAACATTCCTTCAAATGTACTATAATAAGATTATCCAAACAAAAATTAATGAATTTTCCTGACCTTTAACCAAACGAAGTTTGGTGTCTCTGCAGAGACCGCTGCGGCTTGTGCTTACGGAGCGAATGTAACCAAAAGTTCTGAGCTTTGAATTTGATGAAAAAACCAAGAACCACCAAGCCAAACATAAAGTAAGCGGAAAAGAGTAGCAGCGTGAATCCATCCCCCACAGGGGGATTATAGGGGGGTAGTATAAAGAGCGGAAGACGAGACTCGAGCCCGCAAGCGGGCTGATGCTCGCGAACTTTGTCTATGGCACTACGTGCCTGAAGGGTCGCTCATTCGAGTCTGAAGGGTTGGGAGGGTGGGAGAAAATAAAAAAGGTCATCGATTTGATGGCCCTTTAACCAAACGAAGTTTGGTGTCTCTGCAGAGACCGCTGCGGCTTGTGCTTACGGAGCGAATGTAACCAAAAGTTCTGAGCTTTGAATTTGATGAAAAAACCAAGAACCACCAAGCCAAACATAAAGTAAGCGGAAAAGAGTAGCAGCGTGAATCCATCCCCCACAGGGGGATTATAGGGGGGTAGTATAAAGAGCGGAAGACGAGACTCGAGCCCGCAAGCGGGCTGATGCTCGCGAACTTTGTCTATGGCACTACGTGCCTGAAGGGTCGCTCATTCGAGTCTGAAGGGTTGGAAGGGGTGGGAGAAAATAAAAAAGGTCATCGATTTGATGACCTTTCTGGAGCGGAAGACGAGACTCGAACTCGCGACCCTAACCTTGGCAAGGTTATGCTCTACCAACTGAGCTACTTCCGCATTTTCCCTCTAATTTCTTTTCGGGAGTGCAAATGTAAGACATTTTTCTTTTGATGCAAAAAAAAAGTCAAAACTCGCTACTCTATACCCCTGTTTCAAATTCTCTTAGAAATCTGACATCATTTTCAAAATAGTGACGGAGGTCGCGCACCTGCCATTTAAGCATGGCTATTCTCTCTATCCCCATACCAAGAGCAAATCCTGTATATTTAGTGGAATCAATCCCTGAAGCCTCTAAAACATTGGGGTCAACCATACCACACCCCATTATCTCAAGCCACCCTGTCCCTTTACAGATATTGCACCCTTTACCATTGCAGATATTGCAACTAACATCTACCTCAGCACTTGGCTCAGTGAAAGGGAAATAGGAGGGACGAAGACGAATCTGCGCATTGTCTCCAAACATTTCACGGGCAAAAAGAAGTATTGTCTGCTTTAAGTCTGCAAAAGAGACATCTTTGTCGATATAAAGTGCCTCCACTTGGTGGAAAATACAGTGAGCTCGTGCTGAAATTGCCTCGTTACGAAAAACTCTACCAGGGCAAATAATTCTTATCGGCGGTGCCATCCTCTCCATTGTGCGAACCTGCACCGAACTTGTATGGGTACGCAATAGAATAGGGTTATAGCCCACTCCCCCTTTTTCTGCCGAATGGGGGTCGGAAAATTTCCCTTGAGATATAAAGAAAGTATCCTGCATATCACGCGCCGGGTGTTCAGGAGGAAAGTTCAAAGCCTCAAAAACATGGCGGTCATCCTCGATTTCAGGTCCCTCAGAAATGGCATATCCAAGTTTCCTAAATATGGATATTATCTCATCACGAGTAATGGATATAGGGTGTCGAGTCCCCAATTCCATATAGTCTCCGGGCTTGGTAAGGTCATAAGCAGCCTTATCAGCACCACCCTCCTCTTCTATTGCCCTTCGCAGTTCCTCAATCTTCTCAGTGGCAGCAGTTTTAAGCTGATTCAACTTCTGCCCGAATTCTCTCTTTTGTTCAGGTAAAACATCCCTAAACTCATCAAATAATTTAGTAATTTCCCCTTTTTTCCCGAGAAGGTGAATACGCATCTCCTCTATTTCTTGTTCTCTTTTAGCTTTTAGCTCCTCTACCTCTTTGAGGAGCTTTTCGATTCTCTCTTTCATTGTAATACAAAACAATAAATTTATAGACTCCGTCTGCTCAACGGCATTGTCATACATCTTGCTCCACCTCCGCCGCGAGGAAGTTCAGAGCCATCAATTGTAACTGCAACTTTTTTCTTTCCTGCTACGCTCGCTTTCCCATCGATAACATCCCACGCAGAGACAATCTTAAACCCATTGGAAGAGAGCTCATTTAAAGTGTGAACATTTCGCGCATAGCAAATCACCTTTCCGGGGGCAAAAGCAAAGAAATTAGCACCGCTATGCCATTGTTCTCTCTCCTGATCCCACTCGTCTGCCTCCCCTCCGCAAATAATCGGCTCAAGATCCATCCCAAGTCTTTTCAACACCGAAAGGATATTGGCAACGCTCTTGATTTTAGAAACCCTCCCATTGTCTATGGTAATATGCACAGTCTGGTACTGGTTGTCTCCAAGTATCAATGGTTCGAAAACCATACACTTATCTTCGTCAAGCAGAGTGAAAACCATGTCGAGGTGAATAAAGGATTCAGGGGTATGAGGAAGTTGCTGCACAATGACATGCTTTCTCCCCTCCGGATTCGACTTGCAGAGCCTTGAAATCAGAAGGTCAATACCTTCGGTACTGGTTCTTATTCCACTTCCAACAAGAACAATATCCTCCCTCGCAATTAAAATATCCCCCCCTTCCATATAAATTTCATTGTTCCCGGGTTGGAAATCGGAGGCATTGATTACTGTGCAATCAAACGCTCCGCTCCCTTTATAAATCGCCTCCATAATCAAAGACTCGCGCATTCTCACTTTGTTCGCCATTCGGCAAATAAGGGCATTGTTCCCAATGGTCACGGAAGCATCTCTGGTAAAATAAAAGTTGTAGAGGGGAAACAATGCATAATATTCGTCTTTCAAATAAGCAGTCAGAGTATTGATCTTCGCCGGAAGTCCTTCGATAAGGACCCTCGCAAGAGTTTTGGAACTCATCTCCATTAAGGTATCAAAATAATCTGTTACCTGCTCCACAACACAAATCTTCCCTATAAGAGACTCCCTCTCCTTATCATCATCGAGCACTTTTATAAGGAGATCCACCACATTATAGACTTTCGCCACTTTGGATAGAACTCCATAAAGCTGTTCGTACTCTTTCTGAGCTATCGAGAGGTTCAATATATCACTATACAAAGCTCTCTGCGCATTCCTCGGTGTCATATTTTCCACCTCTGCACCCGGAGTGTGAAGCAGCACAGCGTCAAGCTTCCCAATCTCGGATTGGATATTGATTTTTAACGGTTTTTCCTCCATATAATAGAATTCTTTATTGAAATTTTCCTTTATCATATACTGACAAGTCGGCAATCATATTCTTAAAACGAATATCATCACGAGGGCAGATCATAAGGACATCCTCAGTATTTATAATCATAAAGTCATCTAACCCTTTGATAGCCATAAGTTTCCCCTTTTCAGTATTCATAACAATAGAATTGGAAACCTTATCCATCATATTCTCATCTACTTTCACGAAATTATTCTGTGCATCCTTTTCGGAATGTAGAAATAATGAACTCCATGTTCCTACATCCGACCAACCAAATGATGCCTGAAACACCCATGCTTTTTCAGTCTTCTCCATAACACCGTAGTCTATAGAGATGCTGGCACAATTTCCATATACATCATTAATAAAGGGTACCTCTTCATCTGTAAAATAGACATCCTTCCCTTTATTGAAAAGAGAGGTTATCTCAGGAAGCCACTTCTCAAACTCCTCTTTTATGGTCTTTATGTTCCAAATAAATATTCCGGAATTCCATAAAAACTCACCGCTATCTAAGAAGACCTGCGCAAGCTCCTTATTGGGTTTTTCTGTAAAAGTCTTAACTGCATTTACTATATGACCCTCTATGTTTTTACTCTCTTTAACCGCCATTTGAATATAACCGTATGAGGTCTCGGGAGAAGTAGGTTTAATCCCTAAAGTAAAAAGCTGGTTATTTTTAGAAGCATATTTAAGTGCCTGATTTATCATATCCACAAATAGATGCTCATTAGATATAATGTGATCAGAAGGGGTCACGACCATGGTCGCATTAGGATCTTTCTGGTAAAGTTTATAGATCGCATAAGCAAGGCATGGCGCAGTATTTCTACGAAAAGGCTCTAATAGAATATTCTGTTCCGGAACTGTTGGTAGCTGCTCCATAACTAATGATTTATATTGAGAAGCTGTAACGACTAATATATGACTGTCAGGAACTATTTTTGAAAACCTATCATAAGTCATTTGTAAAAAAGTTCGCCCTGTTCCAAGTATATCGAGAAACTGTTTAGGTTTCGAATTTCTACTGATAGGCCAAAATCGGCTACCGATCCCGCCTGCCATAATCACGCAATAAAAATTATTTTCCATAATAATAGTTGTTTAGCAAAAGGGAATAAAGGCATCAGGTATGTACTCGACTTTTATCTTAGAGTATCGGAACAAAACAGATAATATATCAAAACTGACCTCTTTATCCACATTCGCTTGTGAAATATATGAGTTAGCAGTCATTATTAACCTTCGCTGTTTTTTTCTAACAACAGTCTCCTGAGGTAAAACAGCACTCGGTTCATTTAAAGAGCGTACCTCCACAATATGTATCTTCTCTCTGCTCTCCATTATCAAATCAATCTCACAATGACCGTGCCGCCAATTTCTCTCCCTAAGTATTAAACCCTGCTCCAAAAGAAACTGAAGGGCGATCTCTTCAGCTAATCTCCCCCTCTCCCAACTCGTTATTTCATCCGTCTCTCTCATCTCCCTTCCCTATGCTTTTAGTCCACTCGCACAAAGGTAAAAAAAAAGTGCGACATTTTAAGCCGCACCTTTTTTTATTGCTAAATCTAATTAGAATATTAATCTTATACCGAATAACATTCCCCAAGTGCTACCTGTAGAGACAGAGTTTGTCCACTGAGTTTTATCAAGGAAATTCTGTTCTGATGTAGCATTAAGATTGTGATTTAGAGTGCCGTCAGCAGCATTCCTTCCCATTCCCTTAAGAGGTAATATTCTATCATAGCTCTGTCCACCTCTTGTCTTATAAACTCCCCAATTACTATTGAGTAGATTAGCCGCATTTAAGATGTCAATAGAGAACTGAACTGTATATTTATCTTTGCCAATATTGGTGTAAACATCCTGTAGAAACTTGAAGTCGATACGGTTATACCAAGGTTCAACTTCGCCGAATCTTTCAGCTACCTTGCCTTTATTCTTAGAAAGATAAGGAGTTCCCTCAACATATCTCCAGAAAATATCTGCCTGCTGAGCCGCGGTTAGAGCCACAACTCCACCCACCTTTAGGTCAACAAACTTAATATCATCTTTATTCTTAGGGATATAAAGTAGGTCTGATGAGTTATAGTCACCATTTATATCATTTGAATAAGCATAAGTAGAGCGTCCTTGACTTGCTCCTGAATAGTAAAGGGAGAAAGTAGAAGCCAAATGCTTAAAGTACTCAACCTTATATGTAACAGCACCTACAACCCTATGAGGTGCGGCAAATCCGGAGTAACTCAATTCAGGATTATTAAGATAAGAAGCTACTGTGTTTGAAGACCAAGCTGAAGAGGCTCTTGAACCAGGGTTGGTAGTTACTTCCTTAGCATTATTATATGTGTAAGCCAACATTCCTGAGAAGCCATAAGAGAAGTTCTTGGTTAACTGTGCAGTAACTGAACCTTGGTACCCTTTATTGGTGTTAGTAAGAACCATTGCATTTCCAAATTCACTATTTATTCTATTTGTAGTCCAATAAGGTCTTAAATCTGAACCTGCTGTAGGAACTTTCTGAGGGAAAGGAAGATTGACGTTTTTCTGCATTACTGCATTGATATCTTTAGAGAAAATCCCCTCTAATGTGAAGACCATGTTTAATGGAAGTTCAACATCAACAGCTAAATTGCTTCTCCAAACCTGTGGCATCTTAAAGTCTTTTGCAACCTCTGCTAACTCTGCACCTCTAGGAAGAATTCCTGATGTTTGAGGGAATAGTGCAGGATAATTTTTAACTTGTTGATTAAAGTCCGGATTAAATATAAATCCTGCAGGTAAATCAGCAGCTCTCATCTGAGCGGTAGTAAGGAATGTACCTGTGCTACTTGGTTGATTTGTAAACCAAACAAAAGGAAGGAGACCAGTAAATAGTCCTGAACCTCCACGAACTTGAATAGATCTGTCCCCTTTAACATCCCAGTTAAAGCCTACCCTTGGAGAGAGTTGAATCTTTGCTTTAGGCCAGTTTCCAAGATCGAATTTATATGCAGGACCTGATTCTCCAACTTTAGGGTCATCCCATCCGTCTGCAAATACTGCATCTTCAAAGTTTTTAGTTCCTCCATTATACTTAGTAGGTCCCTGAAGTTTATTTAAATAAATCGGAAGCTCTGCACGAAGACCATAGGTAACTTTGAGATTTTTATTTACTTGCCACTCATCTTGAACATAGGCTGCTGCCATTCCAAAAGAGAGCTCTACACCTGGTCTTAAATTACCGTCAAATCCATAAGTAGTAGAAAACACACTCGGTTTCTTACCGGTCATGAAATCGTTCATTGAGTCATATCTATAATAGGATGTCCCGAACTGCATAAACACATTATTAAAATACATCTGGTCATAAGAGAGACCTGTAGTAATAGTATGTCTGTTTAAGTTAAAAGTAAGATTATCTTTTATAGATAATGTGTTATTAGTAACATCATTATTATGTGAATATAGCTCATACCCAAAAGACATATATTTCTTTCCCCCCTCATATATATCAACAAATGGGAAAGGGGTACTCTTGCTTGTTCTTGTATCTCTAACAGTTGTATAAGAGACAAGTAATTTATTTGAAATATTACTTCCGAAAATACTATTTAACTCACCTGTTATTGAGTGAACAGTGTTTTTAAATCCATAGAAAGCATTTTGGAAAGCTATACAAGACTCTGACATACGACCCTCACTGGTTCTTGCAAAGGAGGGAGCAGAGCTATAGTTTGTCATAACATCGCTAGTGTTATTCACACCGTTATAACGTGCTGTAAATTTATGATTTTTGCTGATGTTCCAGTCGATTCTTGCCAATATCTTATAGTTCATAGAGGCAAAATTGTCGAAATCCTGATACTTACCGGGATCATAATTATATGTGGTTTTCAAGTAGTCTGACATAGTTTTCAAGTCAGAGATTTTAGTACGGGAGATTTTGTTTTCAGTATTAGAAACTCCATCAGTACTTGGTTCCCATGCATTACTTGGATAATTTTCCTTCTCATATTCAGCACTAACAAAGAAGAATAATTTATTCTTAATAATAGGACCACCAACTCTAAATCCATAAGTGGTAGCATTCTTATCGCGAGCATTTTTAACCTCTATATCACCCACTTTGTTTCCGGTAAAACTATTAGGTCTTAGATAAGAATAAACAGATACTTTAAATTTATTGTCCCCACTCTTAGTTACGGCGTTAATAGCTGCTCCTGTAAACTGTGATTGTCTTAAATCATAAGGGGCAATATTAACAGAAACCTCTTCGATAGCATCCAAAGAGATAGGCTGAGCACTTCCACCGGGCATTGCATTGGACGACAATCCGAAATTGTTGTTAAACGCAGAGCCGTCGATAGTAATCGTGTTCATACGACCATCTCTTGCTGCAAATGAAGTCCCATTTGCTTGTGGAGTGAGTCTTGTGAAATCTGTGATACTTCTCGAAATAGTTGGCAACTGTGTTAATTCACGAGAACCCATGTTAATAGAAGTACCTGATTTCTCAGAGTTAAGAATAGGGTTCTTAGTTTTGGCTGTAACTACAGATTCTCCCAAGATTAGTACCTCTTCTTTTAGGTTTACATCGAGAACAAAGTTCTCACCTAATTTTAGTACCATACCTTCTCTTGATACATCAGAGTAACCTAAAAATGTCACTTTTACTGAATATGGACCTCCAATACGCATGTTGTGAATCCTATAGGATCCTGATTGGTCAGTAAGCGCATAATACTGTGTACCTGATGGAACGTGAACAGCTACTACTGTAGCCCCGACAACTTCTTGATTTTTGTCGTCTTTAATATTACCACTCATTGATGAGGTCGTCACCTGCGCAAAAGCACCAATAGCGATAAATAGACTCATCATGATGAGAGTAATTCTTCTAAAAGTCTGTTTCATAAATTATTTAAATAAGTTAATAAAATTTTATGTGGCAAAAGTAATAAATTGAAAGTTAATAACCTTACATTTTAGATTAATTTTATCGTTTTGTAACATTTTTTTGGTTTTATTTTAATAATATCTACATTTGTGTCCGATTTACAAGATGTGGATAGATTTGACTGCTTGCAACCACGAAAAAAAATGCTAAAACCATT
>CAYSND010000065.1:0-8743 GCA_964432305.1 uncultured Muribaculaceae bacterium
ATAATGTTAGGATATATTGTAAGAAAATCGGAATTTCATAAATTCCAAAGATGCCATAGAAAGAATCTATACGAATCCCTTTAGCAAAAGCATAATAGGCCAATCCCAACTGTATCACAAGTTTAATATATGCTTTAATATCAAATTTATCATCTAATACCCCCATAATAAGGATAATAGAAGAGCCCACCAATATCACCATAATCTGATCCATGGCTTTCCAGTCGTGATTAAAAATAAGGAATGCCGTAAAGGAGGCTATCCAAACCATTATTCCGCCAACTAGAGGTACAGGGGATGTATGTACTTTTCGAGCATTTGGCTTATCCACCAAATCCAAAAAGAGAGCTGCTTTTCTAACTAATGGCATCAAGCAGATGGTAATGGCAAGAGCCACAATCGGTGTAAGTATATAAGGTAAATTTTCCATAATAATTATCGTTTAGAGTAAATTTCTTCAGTATTCTTGAGGTGCCCCAAATCAAGATCCATTAATCTCTGAGAGTCTATATTTGACATTCGTGAATGAACATCTCGTTTACGTTTAACCTTAAATGATTCCTGAATTAAAAAGTCATATTTGTCAGCTATTAATTTCCAGACATAGCGTCTGTCAGCAATACCTTTCATGGTTAGTCCAAGCTCTTTCAATTCATCCTGTGAAGTTTTATTAACTAACTCTATCAACCCCTCCTCACTTTTGAAATAGAGTGCTCTGTTTTCAGTCGTTACTTTATTGTAAGAGACACCATAAGTCATAATAGGGAGTCCCAAATACATAGCCTCCACCAAAGAGGGATTAGTCCCACCTGCAGAGTGTCCATGAATATAGAGCTTTGCATTTCCTCTTATAACATCGAGTTTTCTCTGATCATAAATCGGTTTCAGCAGGGTGATATTTGGAAATTTCTGAAACTCCTCATACAAACCGGCACCATACTCACTATTTGACCAATTCCCCACCATTACCAATCTTTTCTCAGGGAGTTTAGAGAAGGCTCTCAGCACAACATGGACATTGTTTTCAGGCTCGATTCGACAAACTTTAAAAGCATAATCTCCCGAAAGGAATGGGAACTCTTCGATATCTGATGACTCTATCCCCACCTTCATTGTGTGGTCGGCTCCATACTCTATAATTCTACTTAGTGAGCCATATCGACTTGCAGTATAATCTTGAATTGCTTCATTATCAGCAATATCAATATGTGAGTACTTTACTGATAAACCTTCTGCCCAGAACAGATACCATTTTGCAACAATATTCCACTTATCTCTTTTCCACTCCACCCCATCAATAGAAATGACAATGCGTTTATTCGTAAATTTTCGGATAAAGGGCAATACCCAAGCTCCTGGGACACCTAAAATCAAGAGTACATCACTCTTATAAAGTGCGTGGAAAATAGAGAGCGTATCGTAAAATATACTCTGCATTCCATTGGCATCTAATGGGAGGTAGATGAGTTTCGCCCCTTTATAGAACTTCACCCTTTTCTCCTTGGGGTATTTTTTCCCAGAGCAATAAATCGAAAAGTCGTAAACTCCGTTAAGATTATCGACTAAATGCTCTGCAAGAGTCTCAAACCCCCCATATTTAGCAGGGAGTCCGACCGTACCTATAACAGCTACTCTCTTCTTTTTTTTGGTTTTCATCGTTTTAGTATTTCTAAATTTTGTTTTATAAAAGATGCTTCTCTATATAATTGCACCCTTTCGAATGCGTTCTGTGCTAAATGTCTGTAGTGCGTCTCACTTGAAAATGCAGATTTTAAAGTAAGGTCTAACTTAGGTATCTCTCTCGAATCGACTTTATATCCATTTACCCCATCGTCTATCAACTCTGCTATACCCCCTACAGGAGGGACAATAGAGGGGATTCCATAAGCCATTGCCTCTATAACAGTCAGTCCGAAGGTCTCAATCCACCCGTCGGGACGAGAGAGATTTAGGAGTAAATCTGCCCAATGATAGAATCCAGATAATTCGGTCTGAGTATCGAAAACCTCAACATTTGAAGGGATAGACCCCTCTTCAAAGAAAGAATCAATCTCCTCTCTTGAAGAGTTAAGCACTAATCTGAATTTGAACTCCTGGTTTAGCTTTGCCAACTCCATAAATTGGAGTACCCCCTTATATACCTTTAAGGAGCAGACCATTAATATATTTCTCTCGACTACATCTTTCCTCCCCAATTGCCTCGCTCTCTCCACAAAGGTATCTTCGATAGCATTGTAGAGAATAAAGCGGCGTGCAGATGAGGTAATATTCACATTATCAGCTACATATTTAGAGACGAAAATAAGATCATCGGCAGATTTGGCTATAATCCCAAATAGGAACTTTTTGAGAATAGGGGGATTAACAATGGTTTCGTGTAAATGATATACTACCCTGCAACGCACCAATTTTCCTGCTAACGCTGCACCAAATGGGAGCACTGTGTTCACATAGACAATATCCTCTCTCTTTAGAATAAATAGAAATTTAATCATTACTACTAATTGACTGAAAGTAAGAGCAAATAGACGAAGTAGTTTATTGGAGTAAAAACGATACCAAGCGTTATGATACCTCACCCCCTCAATATCAGACAAAAACCCCTTTCGACTAAAACTCGAAGTCAAATGTACCTCCACATCGTTAATCACCCAAGCACGACAGAGCTGCCCTAAGACTTTCGGACTGCCACTATAATCATTCAATAGATGAAATGCATAAACTCTCATACGCTTATTTTTTATCACCACCTTTGGCTATTTCTGTATAAATTTCATTAAGAATCTCCCCTCTCCTGCTCCAGTCAAATTTATTTTCAAAGTGCTTACGCGCTCCGAAGCTCATTTTTTCCAACAACTCCCTGTCATGGAATAGTTTTTCAATGTACGAAGAGAGCGATGAGACAGTCTCTTTTATTGTCCCTATCGGAGCTTTAAAACCACTCTCGCGTGTTATAAACTCCCCTGGTCCTATATTGTCTAAACAGATTACAGGAAGCCCATAAGAGAGTGCCTCAGGCACCACCATACCTGCCCCTTCATGGGAGGGAAAAAGGAAAATGGTGGAGGTTTTAAAGATTTTCATCAATTCGCTCCTCTCTATCCAAGGGATAAACCTTACATACTCCGAGACTCCACTCTCTCTGGTCAGTTGCTGATAGTACCCCTCTTCGGGACCCTTTCCGACAATAATTAATTCACACTGCTTCCGCTCTGCAATGGGGAGTTTGTTGACAAACTCTGAAAATGAGAGAATCGTGAGGTCAAACCCCTTCAGTGGTACTAATCTACCTGCAGAGAGGAGAGTAAACTTCCCTCCCCCTCTCTCCTTTAATGGCAACCACTCAACATCTTCACTTGCAATTGAAGGTCCAATAATATGACGCTCAGTGGTCAATTTGAGAGCGGGTGGAACAGATGAGTTCATACACCATATCATATCGGAATGTTTTACCGTATTTCTTAGGGAGATTGATAAATTCCAGAAAAAGAGTTTCACTAACCAAGTGGCCCTATCTTTAATTAAATACTTGTTACTATATGGTTTCAAAAATTGGGAGGGGATCAAGGGGTGATGCCCTACAGGTCCCCACACAAAGGGGCTCTTTAATTTCCAGAGGTAACTCGGGGTCCAATCGTTATGGAAATTAAGGTTATGCACAATATCAAACTCTATCCCCTGCTTCCGAATAAACGAAGGGAGAGCCCTCTGCCACATCCAATAATATAACATCGCTCCCCTTCCACCTCTCTTCCAGAAACGGGTCCAATATGGGGTGTCGAAATAAAGAAACTCCATATTCTCATATAACTTATTTGGAGACTCTTTTATGAAAGACTCTATATGGGGCCGATTGTTTTTACGGGTTATGGCAATTACCTTATTAAATCTGGCAACCTGACTAATATAATTCCAACCCATCCCATCCTCGGAACCCTTATAAGGATTTACTGCATATGTACTTACTAATATTTTTCTCATACTCTTGTTTTTATAAGTTTTGCAGGTACCCCACCTATTATACTATTATCGGGAAATGAGGTCGTAACCACTGCACCGGCAGCAATAATGGAGCCCTCCCCTATTTGCACACCATCCAAAATCGTAACTTTACTCCCGATCCAGCAGTTCGTCCCTATTTTGATCCCCTTCCTATTTACCCCCTGATGTCTTATAGGAGTGCTAATATCTTCATATATATGATTTTCGGGGTGACAACTAAAATATTGTCCTATAATACAATCATCCCCTATCTCTAACCCTCCGGCACCCCCTAAATAGGCAAACTCTCCCATTCCGACATTGTTTCCGATTCTAATATATTTCCCCAAATTATTAAATGATGTGGAGACAACCACCCTGCTGTGAGCCCCTATCCCCACATTGTCACCAAAAATGACCCCTTCAGAGCCTAAACCACTGATATAAACATTATCTCCTATTTTCATAAATTTTCCAAATTTGATTTTTGGCAAATTGAAAAATTTAACCCTCCTCCCCAACATCGCCATTTTAGGGTTACGAAAACGGAATATGAGCTTCCACCCCCTGATGATCGCCCCCATTTGTCCCACAATGAATCCCCAAAAAGCTGCAGAATTAAGCTCTGCATCGAACTTAAATAAGGGATTGCGCAAGCGAATTACTTTTTCAATTAGTGCTTTCATCTAAATAATTTCTTTTTAATTTGTTCCAAAATAAATTCTACAGTCTCATTAAGATCATTGTTCTCTATCGAATAATATCGCTCTTTATTCTTTACACTCAGCTTATTAAAGAGATTCAAGTATTTGTCAGTCAAAGCCTCTATGGTCTCCTTATCAAGTTCCTGTTTCCTTTTTAATATTACTTCCGGTTTGGCATAGAGGAAAAAATTAAGATGAGGTTGCATCAATAGTTTATACCAGGCATAAACAAATTTAGGAGACAAATCGATATTACTCCTTCTACTATCATTTATAAAATCAAAATAGTATCTATCATACAACACCACTTTACCACGCATGGTATAACGGAAATAGACAACGAACTGCCCGATAAAATAATCGATATAATAATAGACAAACCTTATTAAAGAACCAATACTGCTTTTATTGGTACCCTGACGAGGAAGGCGACTTGCAGCCTCTTGTTCTGCCTTTGCTTTCCCTTTGGTCCAAGCAGATAGTATGGGTAAAAGTGATGGACGATGGCGGATAACGACCACCTCCTTACGGAACCTTTTGTCTATCTGACTCTTAACATTTTCGATAATAGTTGATTTACCGGCTCCATCCACACCACTAAAGGTTATAACTATCCCCCCTTTTCTAAAGCTCCCCTTTAGTGTATCTGTTAAATATGCCCCTTTGTTTCCCAATCCATTGATCCCTTTATTCGCGGGTTGTTGTTTTAACTCTTCCATAAGTATGTTTTTAATTATCGGTTTTTCTTTAGATAAAAACTCTCTATCTTGGAGAGAGAGTGTATTGTGGTATTTCTCCGGAACACTGCTCTGATTTAATCCATAAAAATATTTTAAGAATTGTGCAGTATCTAATTGATTCATCTGTTTGACACCAAACGAATTAGCCTTGGCATTATCAAGCACCTTATCAACTTCCTGCATAACCAGCCACTTCCATTTTAATTTATTAATCAGATCGAGAGAGAGTATTGATTCATCATTAAGGATAATAGTGGTACTCTTCATAAACGACTTCTTATCACAATAAACTGAGCGGACTAATGGATGATTTTCTAAAAAAAGAAGTGTCCGACCCTGTAGCTCTTTATCCATTACCATATCAATATCCGAAGTAATAGGGAGTTCAGCGGGGTCTATATCGGGGAATTTAAGAGTAGCATAACGCTCCTCTTTAAGGAAATTAAATATGTCTGATATCAGGAGTTTCCTGTGTGAAGTCTCCTCTGAAATCATCTCCGTAACAGCTTCATCCCAAGTCGATAATAACCATTGAATCTGTAAATGCCACTTATCTTGATTATTATAAATCTCTAAATATTTGATAGTATTAATAAAAAGGTAATATTTTAAGTACTCTTTCCAATCCACTCCCCCTCCCCACTTCTCAAAAAGAGGTATTAATCTCCCCTCGATAACTGAGCGAATCTCCCTCCAAGGCTTTCTATCGACAAGTATCCCCCCCTGAATAATCATATGAAAAGCATCAAAGCCAATAGGGATATTATTCTCAGAGAGCTCCCAATCGTAAATTGAGAGTTTATCACCTGTAAGGAACATATTCCACTGAGTAAAATCACCATGGCAAAAAGCTGACATAGATTCTCCGGAATATAAACTATCCCTTAGTGTTACCATTTTATCAACTAAAGAGTTTGGAACCTTTAGCTCCTTCCCTTTTGACAATAGGTCATCTAACACCGACTCGCTCTTTTTATAGATTTCGCTCTCCTTAAAAACCCCTTTATGAGAAGTTTTAGAGTACAATTCAGAGAGGGCATCATAATGACATTTCTCAAACCCACCGGATCTTTTCCCCTTCAGAGAGACATCTTCAAGTTTCAACAAAGAATTATCAATATAGTCATAAGATGGAGAGTGGAATGAGGTAATGGAGAGTTTCTCCAATAGTTGCATCGCTGCTGCTTCATTTTTTAAAAGTTCCTCTGCAGAGTGGGTGGTTGCTATTTTATAGAAATAGCCCGACTCCTTCTCTTTGGAAAAAAGTACCCCTTTTCTATTAGGACCCACAGTGCCGGTAAAAACTGCCCATTCGGAATTAGATAACAAATCGACTTTGGGAGCATTTTTTTCTAAGGTAGTCGATATTGGGGAGAGACCCACTCTTTTAGTAGAAAAAACTACCCCCTGTAATCTAAATAAGAATACTGTTTTAGAAAAAATCGAAAAGAGTCTCGACTTAATCCCCGTAATCGCATAGAATTTAAGAAAATAGGGCTTCTTCCCATTAGCAGGCATAAACCAACGAATAGTCCCATCGGGATTATTAATTACGATGAGCTTAACTATCTCTCCAGAAGTTAAGTCTAAATCTACTTTGTAATTCAATAATTTAAGAAGATCTTTCATAGCCCCTTATTGCTTATCTTTATATAATAAATCCAGATTAAATTGGGGTCTCCTAAGCTTCATATACATCTTCTGCTCCGGTGTCAAAATAGGAGACTGGTTAAAAGAGATATACATTATTATTAATTGGTAAAAAAGAATACCGTAATTATTCTCCCCAAATATACCAAATTCCGTCATAGAATTGATAAGTATCGGGATGAAAATAGCTATTAACATATATTTTTTCTCCTTTTCTTGTTCAAGCATAGTTTTAATAGTGAAGAAGACCTGAAATAGGACTATAACAAACCCAATAAGTCCTAAATTCATCAATACCTGCATAAAGGTATTATGTGTCATTTTCCCGGGATAAGTATGCACACTTTGAAAGAAATCCTTATAATCAATACGCATAAATCCAAACCCTAATAACGGCTCACGTGGTAACCCCTCATTTAATAACGCTGTCCAGAATGGAAGTCGCCCCGTCATACTCATTACCTCCTCCAGCCTACTCGAATCTCCCCCCTTTAATACCATGGTATATATAGCAAAAGGTGCTAACACAATCATCCCTGCAAGAATGGTAATTTTTATTTTCTTATTCTCAGACAACATTGCAAAGAACCCCACAATCAACAACGCACCTATTAAAGAAGAGCGGGAACCTGTGTAGTAGAGGGAGACAAAAAGAACAACTATCTTAACTACCGTCCAGACCTTTTTATGTCCACGCCTTAAATCAAATAAAAGAGAGGCGACTCCAACCCCTGCCAACATTCCTAACTCATTTGGGTTCATGATATAACCACCTAACCTTGCCTCCTCTCCCCCCATTGTCATACGAAAGAAAACATTAGGTGCCACATACATCCCTATAACAAAAACTAAATTGAGTACAAAGCAAGTGTTACCTAAGAGGTTATATAGACGCACATTGTGATTAGGGAAATAAAAATCAAGGAGATATATAGATTTTATAAAGAAATAGCAAAAAACTAAAGTTTGGGAGGTCATAAACCACTGGAGAGCACTTACCCCCACATCACTACTCCAGAGAAAGGAGGCTAATCCTAACAATAGGTAGGCAGCATAAAGTATTAAAGGTAACGGGTGGTGCCATTTTAAGGAGTCAACTGCTCCATAGTTAAGAATACGCTTATAAAGTATCCATGAAACGAGTAACATCCCTAAACGACCAATCACCTTAATGACTCGTGTTATAGCGACATTCTCACTCCAAGTGAAAAAACAGGCAACCATCAAGAGTAAAGCCAAAAAGAGCTGCCAGTTTATACTCTTTATAAACTTCTCCTCACTCATATAGTAAATCAAAACGTTCAATCAAATTACTCCAACTAAATAACTCCTCAACCATTTTTTTCCCATTATTACCCATTAAATTATTCTGAGTATTAATATCTTTAACCTTAAATAGGGCTTCAACCACCTTATTTACATCTACTTTATCAATAGAGACCCCTGCATTAGCCTCAGTAATGTAAGGTGCAAAATTGGTTGCCCGACTCACCACCAAAGGGAGGGCTACTGATGCAGCCTCTATTAATGCTGATGGCAACCCTTCATTTCTCGATAAAAGGACGAAAACATCCATTTGAGACAATATTCTAAACCTTTCATCATCAAAAACATTACCCCATCTGACGATATTTTTTATCTGAGCATCTTTAACCATTTCATCGAATT
>CAYSND010000066.1:0-8648 GCA_964432305.1 uncultured Muribaculaceae bacterium
TTTTGAACTTCTTAATTAGCTCGATACAAAACTCGTTTTTCGGTATTCTGATCGCCACCGAGCCATCTTCAGCAACCACTTCTGGAGCAAGTCCCACCCCTTGCGGATAGATAATGGTGAGGGGTTTGTCGGCCAACTCAATAAGTGTCAATGCCATTTCAGGTATCTCCTTGACATACTTCGCAATCATATCAATATCAGAGGCAAGGACAATAAGGCTCTTAGAACCGCTTCTCCCCTTAATATTAAAGATCTCTTCCACTGCTTTAGGGTTTGTGGCATCACACCCTAACCCCCAAATAGTATCGGTTGGGTAAAGGATAACACCACCCTCTTTTAGTATTTGACACGCTTCATTAATTTCCGGTTTCATAGCTATATATAAATTTTTGTTACTACAGGATAATGGTCGGAATATGGGATTTTATGTACTTTATGGCCCGCCACCTCGAATGGGGTAGGGACCAAAATATAATCTATTCTTAGCATGGGCCAAAAAGTGGAATAAGTGGCACTAAACCCTTTTCCTGCCTCTAAAAAAGTATCTTTCCGATTCTTGCTCAATCGGTGATAAGTGTAGGACATCGGTGTATCATTAAAATCCCCACAGACTATTGAGAGATAGTCACTCTCCCTAATATTTTTTAGCACCTCTTCCACTTGTTCTGCACGTTTTGCATTACTTCCCCGCATCCTTCCATGTACCTCGATTAATTCTGCCGGAAAGTCCTCATGATTGGAGCGATATTTTTTTACCAATGAGGTAAAAGAGATATTGTAAGATTCTAAATGACAATTATATACTCGAACAGTTTTGTCTCCGATTTTAATATCGGAATAGATAGAGAGGTTAGTGCTTTTTTTGAAACTTATATTTCCTTTGGAGACAATCGGGTATTTGCTTATGGTCAGGTTCCCGAAAAACTCATTGTTTCGAAGTTTATAAAAATGGTAGTGGATATAAGGATACGCACGAAACATCTTGCGAAGTGAAGCGGTGTCAGGTGTATTGAACTCTTGGAAACAGGCAATAGAGGGGTTCTCCTGAGAGATAAATTTTAGTATATTCTCCTTAGTAATATTCCTAGGAGTCTTTTTCTGGTCGGCGGAGAACATTCCGAGATTATATGAAATAAAAACTGCTTCCCTCCCTTGATACTCCTTTACCTCTTTATTGTTAATTCCAAAGAAAAGATTTGCAAAAATAAGGATAGGGAGCATTGATATTAGTGGAACAAAAGCTGATTTAGAGCGACGAATAGTGGCTATTATAAGAAGGATAAGATTAAGTCCCACAATTGGGATGAAATAGAGTCCGAAGAAACTTGGGAACCAGAGTTTAGTAGGATTGATGAAAATAGAGATATAGGCAAGGAACAGAGCAGCAGCTCCGATAATCAGTATTATTCTGAAAATCAGACTGAATACGGAGATTTTTTTTCTCTTGCCCATATATTTTAACTAATAGTATAATTTGTTCTTTTTCTTCCAATAGAGAATAAGCAGAAGCCCGAAGATCATACCACCGAGGTGTGCAAAGTGTGCCACATTGCCCTGAGCCCCTGTTATCCCTAAGGTAAGCTCAATAACACCAAATATCAATACGAACCACTTTGCTTTCAGAGCAATAGGGGGGAAAATAAGTCTTAACACATTGTTCGGGAACAACATCCCGTAAGCGAGCAGAAGACCATAAACAGCACCTGAGGCACCCACCGTGGGAGTTCTCATAATACCATTGATAATCATTGGATTGCCACCGAGAGTCTGTAAATACATCACAAATTCATGGGAGAGGGCAGCTCCAATTCCTGTAATAAAATAGTACAATAAGAACTTTTTGGTTCCCCAAATATTTTCAAGCACCATCCCGAAAATCCACAAAGTGTACATATTGAAGAAGAGGTGCCAAAACCCACCATGCATAAAAATATGGGTTACGAGTTGGTAAATCCTAAAAAAGGGAGAACCGAAATAAAAGAGTGCGCAATATTCGTACATTACATCTCCTAAAAACATAGAAGCAATGTACATTATTACATTGATAATTATGATATTCCCCACAGCAGGGGACATGTTGTTTCTAAAATTCATCTTTATAAAAGTCTTTGTATTTCATCCATTGTTAAAATTGTCATGCAACTTCTGCCATCTACGGTGTAACCCGGTTCGTTGCATAAAAACAGAGAGTCCACCAATAATTGTGCCTCTAAATTCGTAAACCTCTCATAACTCCCCTCCCTTGCCACAGATTTGGCGAGTGCTGTCGCGATTTTATTCCTACCGTCAGCTCGTAGAAAAGCATCCGAACCTGCCTCTGCTATTGCAGAAACTAATTCATCAATACTCTCTTTTATAGTTTCCGAATCAGCACTATACCCGTCAGGGAGACCTGAGACTATAACAGTATTACCTCCTATAGGTCTTATGTCAAAACCGATAAGTTTCAAGTTATCAGAATATTCTGATATGATAGAATAAGAGATAGGGTCAAGTTCGATGCTCTCTTCAAAAAGGGAGACTTGGATTAAAGGGGTCTCGTTATCGAGGGATTTTAGGTATCTCTCATAAAAAATACGCTCCTTAGCCCTTGAGATATTAATTATTAGTACTCCTGACTTTACAGGTGTCAGAACATATTTGTTTTGCAGGACAATAAAAGAACCCCCTATATGTTTCTCTTCAAAAACCCCTTCATACCCTTCAACTAAGTTACTTTCAGTATAGTTGCTCTGAGTTCCTGAATGTTTAGAAACTCTTTCATATCTCCCCTCACTATTTTGGAACGGATTAAAAAGAGGGTCGTAATCAATTTTTGGAGGACGAATATATCCCCCTTTAAGTGGAATGGGAATCTCAGGAACCCCCTCTGTATCGAAGTCAATACTTGGGGCAAATGAGCTTCTCCCTAAAACCTCTCTTACCGAGGCACTCAGTACTTCGAAAAGAATGTTTTCGTTTTCAAACTTAACTTCTGTTTTCGCAGGGTGAATATTAACATCGATAGATTCCGGTTTAGTCTCAAAAAAGATAAAATAAGAGGGAGTGTACCCTTCCGGAATAAGTTTCTCGTAAGCTTTAAGGATGGCTTTATGAAGATAAGGAGATCGGAAAAACCTCCCGTTTACGAAAAAGTATTGGTTCCCAACGCTCTTTCGTGAGTCTTCTGGCTTTCCGATAAAACCATATATTTTCGCAAGTTCTGTAGTGGTATTCAGATCCACTAACTCTTTTATGAAATCTCTACCGGCAACCTCCAATATTCTCTGTTTAAGCATATTGGTGGCTCTAAGCGTGAAAAGGTCTTTTTTATTATGGGTAAGTTTTAAACTTATTTCAGGATGGCATAATGCCACGCGAATAAATTCGGAAGTAATATGTCTAAACTCAGCACTTTCACTTTTAAGGAATTTTCTTCGAGCAGGGAGGTTGTAAAAGATATTTCTTACTGAGATATTGGTTCCATCACTACAGGTAATGGCCTCTTCAGAGATAAACTTAGACTCTGCAAATACCACTTCGACACCTATGTCGCTCCCACTTTTTTTGGTTTTTAAGGAGACATTGGAAACAGCGGCTATAGAGGCGAGGGCTTCACCACGGAAACCGTAAGTCATAATCGCTTCGAGATCGGCAGCGGTAGAAATCTTAGATGTGGCATGTCTTAAAAAGCAGGTCTTTGCCTCTTCCGGAGTCATACCTCCTCCGTCATCTATCACTTGAATAAGGGTTCTACCTGAATCAGAAATGTTTACAGTAATGCTCTTCGCTCCGGCATCCACGCTATTTTCCAATAACTCTTTTACTACAGAAGAGGGGCGGTTTATCACCTCTCCTGCCGCTATAAGATTTGAAATATGTGTGGGGAGTATTTGCAGCATTAGAGAGAGTACAATATCCAGCTATAATATTGAGCGAAATAATAAATCAATACAAATAAAACCACAAGAGTAACAAGTGTAATAATTTTCTTTGTGGAAGATTTCATAGCATGCCTCTTATGATCATCAGAAGAGTTACGCAATTTGCCGCGTAAGTGTTGACCGGGACGGTATTTGTCATTTTCAAAAACACGCCCCTCTTTTATGGCTTTTTCCCTCTCAATATCTTGGAGGAGTAGTTCCCTTCTCTCCTTATTCTCATCATAATAGAGTGGTTCGTAATGAAATACCCTATGTTTAGGTGTGCTGAAAAAACTAATTTTAAGTGCCATAACGATTGTTTTTATTAACAAGCAAAGATATAAAAAAAATATCTACTTTTGTAATTATGGAATTGCAAGATATAAGAATTGGGAACGGATATGACGTTCATAGGTTAGCAGCAGGGCTCCCATTAGTTTTGGGTGGAGTCGAAATTCCTCATACAAAAGGGTGTGTGGCACACTCTGACGGGGATGTTATTATTCACGCACTATGTGATGCCCTCTTAGGGGCACTTGCACTTGGAGATATAGGAATCCATTTTCCTGACACTTCAGACGAGTACTTAAAGATAGATAGTAAAATACTCCTTTCAAGAGTTATGGAGATGATTACCTCTAAAGGGTACCGTGTCGGGAATGTCGATATTACCGTTATTTGTGAAAAACCAAAACTTGCTCCCCATAATGCCAAAATGCGCCAGACTCTTGCATCGCTCTTAAATATCCATATAGACTCCCTCTCAATAAAGGCGACGACCTCTGAAACTATTGGGTTTGTAGGGCGTGAAGAGGGGATCGAGGCTTATGCTTCGGTACTACTGCTAAGATAAAAGAGGCTCGTTTTTCCAAATAGCTATTGCAATTTTATAAAAACTTGTTACCTTTGCACTCCCTTTTTGGGCAGAGTTCATTATCTATTGAGCTATAGTGTAATGGCAGCACGACAGATTCTGGCTCTGTAAATCTAGGTTCGACTCCTAGTAGCTCAACATTTTTGGCGAGATAGCTCAGATGGTTAGAGCGCATGATTCATAATCATGAGGTCCCGAGTTCAATTCTCGGTCTCGCTACACTGAAAACAAAGCACTTACAGTCTCTGTAGGTGCTTTTTTATTCATCGGGCTTTATAATTTGCACAGAATTTACACAAATCAGGGAGTTATATAACCAGTTATTATTCGAATTATATGTGTATAAAGTTAAATGTCAAAACTCCCTTTTTTAGTCTATTTTGGATTGATTAAAATCAATGAAACTATTTGTTTTGTTATTTCTGTCAATGATTGATTTAACCACTGACCCGCCACTTTGGGATAGGTGCTGTTATAGGTCGTTTTTATTCTCCCCATTGTGCTGAATATGCGTCACTAATTTTTTGTTCTTTTAATGTCATCAGGTCAAGCAAGTATATTTTACTTATCCAAGTATTTAATTTTCCTTCTTTCTGGTCGCGACTAAATAAAATAAATTTTCCGTCTGCCGAAAAAGTTGGGTCGTTAAAGTTCCCAGTTTTTAATATCTCTATTTTCTTTGTCTTAATGTTCACCTTTTGTAATGAAGGGTCTTCTTTGAAGCTCATAAAACCTGGTAAATAGCGGAAAACCGCATACTGTCCTGTCGGATCAAGTTGTGGCTGAAAATAACCGCTACCAAATTTTGCGTCAAAATGTCCTTTGTATTCAACCAATAAGGTCGTGTCGGATTTGTCTGAGTAATAAATGCTGCCGCGAAGTGAAAAAACAGATTTGTCTCCTAATGATTGTTTTGAAAAAAACCTCGGTTTAAAGTCATTGTAAACAACACCTTTTGATGTTGTTGAGGAACCTTCATAAATCATAGATGTGTCGGATAGAACAATTGTCTTACCATTGATTTCAGACGACAAAACTTTTATGTTCAAAGTTGAATGTCCGGTGACTTCGTAAGATGTTTTTCCAGAAAGCCAACTTTTCCCAGTTTTAAGGTCAACAGAATAATAGTCTTTAAAGTACCGTTCGCCTCCAGATTCAGTCGGCGATGTTTCAGCGAAAACTAATTCTCCCTTAACACCGAAAGTCAAAGTGTCGCCAGAGATTTTTAAAGGTTCGTCAAGAAATACTTGCTTGTCTGTTGCCTTAAAGATAAATTTTTCTTTCCCAGTTGTTGGGTCGTAAAGATAAAGTCCGTCTTTGTCCTTGAATAGATAAATTGATTGATTTGGATGAGAGGTCAATCTTTCAGCACAACTTATTAATGTCGAAACTATTATAAATAATATGGTCAATTTTATCTGCATAGCCAGTGTTTATTTTATTGTTTCGGAGTGCATTTTAACCTAACAAAGTTAAAAAACATATTATGATCAAACAAAAAGTCTTAACTTTTCTTAGGATTTGACATGTAATAACGTGTTAAACTTACCTACTACAGGTAACATGCTAATTAACTAAGGTTTTTGTTACAGGTAAGTGGTAAGTTAAAAGGATATAAAGTTTGAAAACTAAGAAATTAAGTTACCTGACTATTTCAAAGTAGTAATTATTTATCATCATAATGTCCATAAACCGAAAGGATAAGCACGGTAATTTTAGCCTCTTCTATTGCATAAATAAGTCTATGCTTTTGGCTTATTCTTCTCGACCATATCTCCCTATCTTGCCATTTTAGCCTTTCGGGTTTGCCTGTACCTGTGCGTGGGTGTTCGGATAACTCTTTAATAAGCTTCATTACCTTGTTATAGGCGATATTATCTAACTCTACAAGGTCTTTCTCTACGGCTTTACGAAAGATTATTTTATACATTCTCTTTTTCTATCAAAGTACTCCTTAATGCTATCGTAGTCATTAAACTCTACAAGCTCTTTTTTGGCAATGTCAGATAGAGCTTCATCTATTTCCACCTGTAATGCCTTAGAGACCTCTAAACCTGCATTAAAAGGGACAAGAGTGTATGATTTTTTCTTTCCTCTATTGATTATTACCTGTCCCCCTGCGTCGAGCAGGTCAAATACTTTCGCTTGGTTCTCCCGAAACTCACGAGCTGTTAATTGTATTACTGCCATAATTATTTTTTTCTGCAAAGATACTAATTTTTACTAATGTACCAAAATTGGTACACATTGGGACTGCTCTTTATAAGAAACAAAATCTAATAAATTTTGCTCTTTATAAGAAACATATTATATCTCTTACCAAAAGTATCTACTTTCCTTAGGACATGTTAATAGTATAAATATCCGAGTGTTTTTTTTATCTTTGCTTATATGAAACGGAGCATAATTTTATTTTTTTTAGCTTGTTTGATGACAAGTTGCGTGCAGGAGAGTAGTGACTACACAGATATACTTGTTGTGGGTGGGGGGACGAGTGGGGTGAGTGCAGGGATATCTGCAGCAAGAATGGGTGCCAATACGGTTATAATCGAGGAGAGTGAGTGGTTAGGGGGGATGCTGACTGCGGCAGGGGTTAGTGCGGTGGATGGGAATTATCTCCTTCCAAGTGGGTTTTGGGGTGAGTTTAGAGATTCGCTTGCGAGGTATTATGGCGGTCTCGAAGCTCTAAAAACCGGTTGGGTAAGTAATGTCCTTTTTGAGCCTTCAGTGGGGAATAAGATTCTCAAAACTATTGCAGCGAAGGAGAAAAATTTAAGAATCCATTTTAAAAGCAGGCTTAAATCAATAGTGAAAGAGCGGGGGAGATGGGTAGCAGAGGTGGAGACCTCAAAAGGGGTGGTTACTTTTCATCCAAAAGTGGTTATTGATGCCTCTGAGCTTGGGGATGTTGCACTATTATGTGGCGTTAAGTATGATATAGGGATGGAGAGCCGAAAATTAACAGCCGAGGATGTCGCACCTCTTGAGTCTAATGATATTATTCAAGATATTACTTATGTCGCCATTCTAAAAGATTATGGAAAGGATGTGACCATTAATCAGCCTGAGGGGTATAATCCGAATGACTTCGCCTGCTCATGTGAAAATTCTCTCTGTAAAACCCCGACCCACAATAAAACCTTATGGTCAAAAGAGAAGATGTTGACTTATGGTAAACTCCCTAATGGTAAGTATATGATTAACTGGCCTATATCGGGGAATGATTACTTTTTGAATTTAATAGGTAAAAGCAATGAAGAGCGTAATGAGGCATTAAAAAAAGCAAAAAATCACACCCTCTGTTTCCTCTATTTTATTCAGAAAGAGTTAGGGTTTAATAATTTAGGATTAGCAGATGATGAGTTTCCCACTGAGGATCTCTTCCCATTTATTCCATATCATCGCGAATCACTCCGTATTCATGGTTTAGTAAGGTTTACATTGAATCATATCACAGAGCCTTACACCCAAAAAGAGAAACTCTATAGAACCGCTATTGCGGTAGGGGATTACCCTGTGGACCACCATCATGATAAATATCCTGAATCGGAAAAATTACCAAATCTCTCTTTTCATCCTGTCCCCTCTTTCGGAGTTCCGTTAGGTGTTATGATTCCTAAAGAGGTAAAAGGGTTGTTGGTGGCAGAAAAATCTATCTCTGTCTCTAATATTGTAAATGGGGCAACACGTCTTCAACCCGTAGTTTTACAAATAGGACAAGCTGCAGGTATATTGGGTGCAATTAGTGTGAAAAAGGGAATTGAGATAGAGAAAGTCCCTGTGCGGGAGGTGCAAAAAGCTCTTTTAGAGGGGGGAGGGTACCTCCTTCCTTACCTCGATGTTCCTAAAGAGAGTCCACTCTTTCTTCCTCT
>CAYSND010000067.1:0-8629 GCA_964432305.1 uncultured Muribaculaceae bacterium
TTATATAGAAGGTACTATATTACCGGCAGTTTAATAGATTATTATGAAAGAAAAGCGATACTATATCAGATTTTTATTATTTGCGACTCTTATTGCATTTGTATTTACTGCGTGTCATACAAATGAAGGACCTACCCCCTCCAATAAAGTGCGTCTTTACGGCTCGCTCTCTTATGCCAAAACAGATACAAAGGGAAATGCTACTTCAACATCCGGAATAAAGAACACTGATAGTGATGAGGCTCTAAATATCTCTCTCGTAAGAATCGATCAGAACTATAGCGGAGATCCTAATTACCCTAAATTTCTCTCATGCAGGGCGCCGATAACAGGGAAGCTACATAAGCCTGACCCAGCTAACGATTATAAGAGGGATATAGAGTTTATATCTGAGCCTCAGTTTTTTAGAAATCAGGATGATGATATAAGATATGCTTCTTGGTATCCGCGGAGTGGTGTTTTTGTAACTAATACTACGTCCACTAAAGTAACATTTCCTATTAATGGAGAGACAGATGTTATGTATGGGGATGTGGCAAAGGGGAATAAACATGATGGTTTTAATATGGTAACATTTAACCATGCACTCTCTCAGTTTAGATTTTATGTTTATGCTACTGCTCTTACGACTGAAGACGATCCAACAGGAGTTAGTACTGCCAATCGTTGGGGTGCCC
Source organism: uncultured Muribaculaceae bacterium (assembly GCA_964432305.1). Lineage (GTDB taxonomy): Bacteria > Bacteroidota > Bacteroidia > Bacteroidales > UBA932 > CAYSND01. Next base: position 678 of record CAYSND010000067.1, read on the forward strand.
TTACAGAAATGGGAATTAATAGTGTCCCTAGTGAGTGTACAATTACCCTCCCTATTGATGCAACAGGTACTCAATATGAGATCTCTTATTCGGCTTCCACTTTCGATTTATCTTTTCATGACTCCTCTAATAATATCTTTTGGGATCCGGGTACAGCACTTCCTCTTGGTATTGGAAATAAAAGGCTTGTGGCTAAATGTATTTCAGCTCCCCCTGTTTCAGGAATTTTGGATATCGCTATTAAAACTGAGCATGCAACAGCGGCTCAGCAGGTCTCTATTGCAAGAAATTTTAAACCCGGGTGTGCATATGATATAATTCTCAGATTTACAGATCACGGGATGATTAATGCTGAAGTTTCAGTGGCTGAGTGGCAAACATACCCCATAAATATACAACAGGAGACAGGAGTTAGTATGTATTATAATCTGAGTACTTATGGGACAGCTAACAGTTATATGATTAACTCTGCTAATTATGGTTATTCATTTGATGGAACTGTTATGGGGAATGGAGTTGGAACTCCTGTCGGTGTAACGAACACGACCCTAAATCCGGGTTATATAGATGTTTTATGGTCGGACATGCTAAATGTCCCTCTCGACATAACTAATGACGGGGTCTCTAATCCGGTTCCTATGCAGACGGTACAGCTTGTTTCAAATACCCTTTCTATGGGGAAAGTACTCTTTAAGGTACTTGGGAATACAACAGATCCAACTGACCGAGCCCTTTTGGCAGAGGGGAATGTAATAATTGCTGCTTATGAAGATGCATCAAAGGCTAAAATACTCTGGACTTGGCATATATGGGTTTGTGATAAGGTAAAGGTACATGGTTATTTATCAGGATATACAGCACAGGATAGGAATTTAGGTGCCATCTCTAATATTCCAGTCGGTACTGATTATACTAGCATGCATGGTCTCTATTATCAATGGGGGCGTCCTACTCCTTTTAAAAATCCTTCTCTTAATTATTATACTCTCTCTAGAGCAACAAATACCACTACTGTTGCCAATGCAATAGCGAACCCAATGACTATTTTTGGATCGCTGAATACTACCACTTACGATTGGCTAAATCCGGGCACTCCAAAAGCAGATAATCTGTGGGGGTGGGTCTCTGACTCAGAAGATGATGTTAAGACCATATATGACCCATGTCCACACGGATATCGTTCCCCTGATTACAGAATGTGGAAAAATATGTCTGATTTCCAAATTACCTCTGTGGCTGGTAAAGGTGTTAATCTCTCTATAGCCTCACAAAGTATTTTTTATCCCTATCAAGGGTATCTTAATCCTGACAATGGAACTGTTGATCTCACTACTCATCCGCTTTTTTTATGGGCTACTTCTATAAGTAATTTGGGGAAACCATATTATTTTACTTATGACAGTGGAGCCTCTGCGATACACGCAGATGGAAAGAGAAACATAGCAGCCCCTATCAGGTGTATCTCTACAAAAGGGACAAGTATAGTTAAAAATCTTAGTGCTACTCAAACAGCCAACAGCTATATAGTGAGCAAAGAGGGGTATTATAAATTTAAGGCTACAGTAAGAGGAAACGGAGTGGGTGCATTGTTCCCTCTTGGTGGTGACCACATGGCATTTATTAACGATGATCTTACTTTAAATATCGCCCCTGCAAAGGTAGATGTCCTTTGGTGGCAAGGGGATTTTGCTGCCACGGGGGCAAATGCATTGCTTGGTAATCCAACAGATCCGCAGAATTTTATGTGTATTAACCTCCTTAATGGAGGGGTTCCTGACTCTGAGGGGTATGTAACTTTTTATATTGATAAATTTTATAAAGGTAACACTGTGCTTGCTGCTTATGATGGCGCAAATACTATATTATGGACATGGCATATTTGGCTTACTGATACCCCATCCGATGTGGCTTCGGGAAAATACTCTTTAATGGATAGGTTTTTGGGTGCTACATATGCTCCTAATATAACCGCTACTATTAATTTTGCTTCGGACAATCAACGTCTTGCCACTTATGGTTTTTATTATCAATGGGGAAGAAAAGACCCTTTTATAGGTCCTCCTACATATAATTCCGGATCTCCTACTAATCTCTCATCTTCTCGTTGGTGGGTAAAAAATGGAACATCTTGGGATGAAAGAACGGCTATATCAACTTCACAAGCTAATAGTGTTAACTCTTCAGCTTCAAATCCGATGACTTTCTATTATTCGGGGAGCATTCAAGGTGCCACTAATTCAGGATGGTACCCTCCCTCCTTCTCTGATGCGTATGCAAATGTGGTTATGTGGGGATATGCTGTAGCTAACTGGGCAATTCAAGGGCAGACATTTTCCAAGACTATGCATGATCCCTGTCCTCCCGGATATCGTACCCCCTTTCATTATGCTTGGGATGGTGAGATTCCAGGACTTTATACCGGGGAAACTTATAGATATATACCATATAATGAGGCGGAAGGTAATATTACATTAGCGAATAATGAAAGCAGTTTCACCACTAACGGTATTGTTTTAAATAAAGGAAATTTTGCTAAGAATTGGTACCCATTCACGGGATTTCGTGCCCCTGGCACAGGTCGTTGCACAGAAGTCGGAACGGCAGGTCTAATGAGTACAGGTATGCCAATGGGTCAGTACAATACCCGTTATTATAATTATAATTCTACAGTAACCGGTCAAAGGCGTCACTACTTTAGTGATTCTTATGAGAAGGGGGCTGCTTTTGGTATGCCTGTAAGATGTCAAAAAGATTAATGGGGATAAGATTATGAAAAAATATATATTTTTAATACTGCTTTCTATCTGCTTAGGTTTTCTATCCTGTAGCAGAATGGAGATAAATTTAGAGCCTAAGAAGGAAAAAGCCTCTTCTATTATACAGCCCTATTGTGTCGTAGATGGTGTTAAACCCCCCTTGGCTACCCGTGCCTTGATGGATCAGGTAACTACGGTCTCTATGACTGCAAACTTCCTCCGTATAGATGAGGATGTTGATGCGTCAAATACCGGGTTATATACTTACACAGGGGGTGTATCGACACCCACAACTACTGTTAACTGGAAGCGCTCGTACCTCATCGAAGGGACAGTGGTCTCCTCTCCTGATAATACACCAGGGATTCATTATCGTTCCATTACACTTGATCCTGTTCAGTCATATAAAACTATTGTTATAGACAATTCTCCTAATCTAAATGATACAACTCATTTTTATCATACAAGAATGGTTGGTTGGTATCCTCGAAATTGTGTCCTCCCAAGAAATGCTGTCGGGGTGGCTGCTTCTACACTTTTTGAGAACAATCTTTTTAATGCAGTCAGGGAAGATGATGTGCTTGTAGGGGGGAGAGCGAGGACAGTACTGAAATTTTCAGGCCTTGATGGTTCAAAGGATATTATGGTAAGTAATGTCTGCGAGGGACAGCATTGGCATAGATATAATTCTGCTACACCTCATGTAAGTGATAGACATCCTGTTACTAACGCTAATATTTATACCGCTCCATTTGGTCATTATACTACAGGTCCGGAGTATTCCAATTATTTTAAGTATAAGCATTATCTCTCGGCTGTTAGAATATGGGCTTATGCAGATCAGAGCCCTCAAAACCTCTCTATGTGGGGGAAGATTTCAAATGTTATAATACAAAATCAACCAACTACATGTAAAATCTGGCTCCCTGAAGAGAAAGACAGTGAGTGGGGAGAGGCTTATGAATGGGGATCCCCTTCAAATATTAATATTTTAACTACCCCTATGTGGGGTAATGATACCAATCATGCGACAGATAATTATTCAGCTACTTATCCTATCTCATTGACTGGGGCTAACTCCTTATCCAATAGAGTTTATTTAGGATATGCTCTAATACGTCCTGATAATTTACTCTCTGTGGAGTTACATACTACCAATGGGGTTTATATGATTGATATAAGTAACTTTTTTAAGAAACCAGACGATAGCATAGTCGAAATCTTTAAATCCGGTTACATATATGATGTGATGTTAGATCTGCAAACTACAGGGACTATAGCTGTTCTTCTTGAAAATGAAAGCAATGAACATTTTTTCGATCTTACCACCCTTAAAGAGTTTAATTTGGAGGGGCAGCAAGTATGGTCTTATAGATATGCTAATTGTTATATTGTATCTCCATTAGACACCAGGTATAGAAGAGAATATCCTGTGGGTTCAGGAAGTTATGAAGCATATAGTGGTTTCTGTTTCTCTGCTACCACAGTAGGTAATGGTCAGGCAGGTATTCTTTCAAATGGTTCTCAAAAGATGTATCCACTTAATGCTGAAATTAACCCTGCTTATGCTCAGATTCTCTGGGAGACCTCACTTGGTCTTATCTCTGATGTGGAACTTATTTATAGATATGTGAGATTTAAGATACCTAATCCTAATAAAGAGGGGAACGCTGTCATAGCTGTTTATGATAATAATGGGAAAGTATTATGGAGTTGGCATATTTGGATAACAGATTATCCTAGGGAGCAGACATTTACTTCCGGTACTACTACCTATACTCTTCTCGATAGAAATATTGGAGCTACCCAAGCCATATGGACAAATGCTACTGATGCTCTTGAGACCTATGGTCTCTATTACCAGTGGGGAAGGAAAGATCCCTCTCCGGGTCCCCCTACATATAATCATTCGCAGATTAACTTACTCACTGCCCCTTTTTATGACTACTCTTCAGAAGAGCGCCGATATATAGAGGTTAAACAGTTTGCCCAACCCTCTTTAAGGGATGGAGTAGAGAATCCGTTATATTTTATACTCCCTGCTCAACAGACTCTTATTTATAATTTCAATTGGCTCTATAACAATTATAATTTTCTTTGGGGATATAATGAGACAACTAATACTTTAGTCAAGACTATTTATGACCCCTGTCCATTTGGTTATCGTGTTACCGGTGGTGAATTAAATACCTTCTTTACCGGTTCTACCCCGACACTTACGACTTATGGACAGACTTATTCTAAAAATGGTAATACTTTTTATTTCCCCTATACAGGTTACAAGGGGATAGATAGAGGTCTAAACTCGTTAGTTGGGGAGTGGAAATATGTTGGGAGGAAAGCAGATTATCAGTCAGCGCTTTATGGAATGACCACCGGAGGTAATTATCTTCATCGATCAAGAGTCTATTTATCAAATACTGCTTCATGGAATGAACCTGGTGTAGGTTCATATAGTAGTACAGTAACATTGGATTATGCTAATCGACGTGTAGGAGCTCCTGTAAGGTGTATAAAAAGCGAAGATTTCGGGATACTGTTAGCAGATCTTAATCTCCCCTCTGTATTTGGTGCAAACGAATTTCTCCCAATTAAATGCTCTGCTCGTTCAAGTGAGAGTGTTATAACCTCAGTGAAATTAGAGAGGAAGTATGTCTTATCAAGTAATAGTGAGGATAGAACAGATCTTCTTTTTGAATTGACGCCAGGAACCTCCTCTTGGAACACTACTTACAATTATCAAGTCCCTGATGCAGCCACTATTGCTACCACAACTGGAGTATTTACCTTTGTTTTAACAGTAATTAACGAGGCTGGGGTCTCCACATCTAGAACTGTCTCCTCTTCGTTTCTAAAAATATCTATAGATTATGGTAATTGGTTAACTGTTACAAATCCTTTATCAGCGGCGAATAATCAGCCTGTGGTAGGACAGTCTTCTACACTTGAAATCGGAGTACAGTCAGGTGTTCAAATCTCATCAGTTACTATCGGAGGAGAAACTGCCACTCCTTCTCAGCTTGCTACTGAACCGGGGTATTCCTATGCCTCTAAATATACTGTTAGTAATTATGTTAGTAGTGTTAGCGGTAGGTTTAATGTCCCTATAGTTATAAATTTATTAGATGGACGTGTTGCTACTTACAACAGAGAGGTTCCTGTTTGGGGTATAACCAGGGGAGAAGCTTTAACATCTGTAAATTACAATAATACCGGACAATATATTTTAAGTAATACTGCTAATTCAACCACTAATGTGGCGACAAACTCGGCGGGTAGCTCCATTGTTGCAAGTAATGTACTTGATTATGGATCGCTCTTTAAGTTTTCTGCTGCATCGGCAACAACCAAGTTAATCAACGTCAAAACCGCAAAAGAGGTTATTGGAACTACAGGTGCTTTTTCCCTTGGTGGCACAGGTACAAATTATATAATAGCTGCTGTTTCTTCAGGCGATTTCTCTATTAGAACTGCTAGTGGTACAAAATATTATTGGAAACAAACAAGTGCAACAAATATCTACTTATATACTCGTACGACTAATAATTATACTTGGAATATTTACAATGCTACATTTGTAGAACCTTAGTAGAGTATTACTTCTTTTGAAATAGGGGGAAAATAGAACGCTTTCGAGGAGCTACTTTTTTCCCCTCTTGATTTAATCCCATTTTCCTACACGATTTTCTAAGCCCCTCAGTATCATCTGTTAAAATCAGGAGTTTGTCATTTTCTTTAAGTTCGCTCTTTCCATTAGGGACGAAGTACCCCTCCTCCCTTTTAACGAGAATAACAAGAGTTTTAGGGGGGAGCGGCATCTCCATCAGAGTATTACCATGTTCGAGAGCCTTAGCAGTAACAGTTATCTCAGTCGAAATAGAGTCTATATCGTCTGAAAACTCTACATCAAAACTCTCAGGACTCTTTAGCTTTTTAGGGTCCTCGGTAAGTCCTAACCAAAGTGCTACCTTAGGGAGAGAGGTCCCCTGAACGATTAATGAGATAAGTGTACAGAAAAATACAATATTAAAGATAACTCTTGCATGTGGTATCCCTTCAGCAAGAGGAATTATGGCGAAGATAATCGGCACAGCCCCCCTTAGCCCAACCCAAGAGACAAAGACCTTATCCTTTACAGGCATTTTCCTGAATGGAAGTAGGGATAAAAAGACACTGACAGGACGGGCAATAAAAATAATAAGAAAACTTATAATTAGTGCAGGCACTGCAAGTGGAATCAACTCTTTTGGGTTCACTAAGAGACCTAAAACCAAGAACATAATTAACTGACTAATCCATGCAAGTCCGTCAAAGAAGTTAAGTGAGGTGCGTTTCTGGGTAAAACGGGAATTTCCCACCACAAGCCCTGCTATATAGACCGCCAAAAATCCATTCCCCTTAATGAAGTAGGTGAAGGCATATATAAAGAGACAGAATGCAAGTAATAAAATGGGATACAAAGCTGTATTATCTACTTTTAGACGATTAAGTGCTCTGACTGCCGATTTTCCTAATAAATATCCGGATAATCCCCCGACCAATAACTGTATAACCAGCATCAAGATACTTTGCCAATAGTTAGGGTGGCTCCCCATTTTAATCATCTCTATTACTGTGATAGTTAATAGGTAAGCCATGGGGTCATTACTCCCACTCTCTAATTCAAGTAGGGGTTTAAGGTTATTTTTAAGATGAAGCCCTTTATTACGCAGGATGGAGAAGACAGAGGCAGAATCTGTAGAGGACATAATAGAGGCAAGCAGTAGTGAAGTAATAAATCCTATCTGTGCAGAAGCCATTGTCATCCCTAATATCCACCATATCAATACCCCTAAAATTATAGCGGTAAGAAAGACTCCCAGTGTGGCAAGTACCACCCCCTGTTTTATTATAGGTTTTATCTCAGACATTTTAGTGTCCAAACCACCGGAAAAAAGAATCATACAGAGTGCGAAAGTACCGATTCCCTGTGCAAGGCGAATATTGTCAAACCGAATACCTAAACCATCACTTCCACAAAACATTCCCACCATAAGAAAGAGCAAAAGAGCAGGGACACCTAAACGATAACCTGCTTTACCTGCCATTATACTAAAGAAAAAAAGTATGGAGACTACAAGTATAACTAACTCTAAAGAAATATTCATTGTGGTAACTTTTTGTAAAAATAATAGTAATAATTATTTATACAAAAAA
>CAYSND010000068.1:0-8591 GCA_964432305.1 uncultured Muribaculaceae bacterium
CTTTCCCTATGGCTTCCCAAGCAAGGTCAGGCAAAATACCCATGTCAGCTTTTGCGCTAATATAGTCCTATAGTGCCTCTTTTCTGCAAAAGCTCGCAGACCCTCAGACGATAATAACTTTTTTGCCTTTTAATAGGCAAAAGTTATTTACCGTCTGAGGAGGTTTGCACGTAGAATGCATATAGCAAGGATTTGATGCAAACCTACGCAGAGTTTTGACAGATTCGGCTGTTTGGATGAGGAGGTTTGTACGTAGAATGTCTGTAGAGTTGTTTTGGTGCAGACCTCCACACGTTTATGCAGACCGGAACTTTTTCATGACTATGTTAGCACCCCAAATGCTCTGTAGCAAGGAAAAGAGGTTGACATAGACATGGTTTTGACAGAGAGGGAGTTTTTCTGGAGGATGTTTGCAATTCAAATGCCCTATAGCGTGGATTTGAGGCTGACATAGACGCGATTATCGGGGGAGGATGGAAAAATCGCATGGGTTATCAGTCGAGAAAATGACCTCAACACTATACACCCTTACAGAAGCCACCTCTGGATGAGGTAGGCTGTTGAGGTCAGGAGAGAAGGTGCCATGGAAGGGCTTTTGATTCCAACCTCAACACATACCCCCTCATAGAAGCCCCTCTGGATGGGATTGGCTGTTGAGGTCAAGAGAGAAAGCACTCTGGAGAGGCTTTTGATTCCAACCTCAACACTATACACCCTTACAGAAGCAACTCTGAACGAGGTCGGCTGTTGAGGTCAGGAAAATGGGGAGGATAGTGGAATGGTTCGATGGATTAGGAGATTGCGGAACGGAGTCCGCAATGACAAGAGTAGAGTCCGCAATGACATTAGGCTTGATAATCAGGCAGAGGCGGCGACGTTGCTCAGAATGACAAGAGTAGTGTCCGCTATGACGGCAACGGCTATGGCAGACAACACTTTGATAATAAAGTTAATGACTTTGGAAGAACCCACGGTGAAAGCAAACACTTACACCAGACGAAGTGTATAAACAAAAAGGGCTTGGAAAACTCCAAACCCTCTTTATATAGTATTTAAGTAATCAATACTTAGTCACTTAGGCTGAATCTATAAAATCCGGTAACTGTAACTCCGGGGGCTACTCTCTTAAGGTAGTCGGCAACGGATATTTTACCCTCTTTTACAAACTCCTGATCTAAGAGTGTCTGCTCTTTGAAGAACTTATTAAGTTTACCTTCAGCGATTTTCTCAACCATGTTTTCAGGTTTACCCTCCATTAGAATCTGCTCACGATAGATAAGCATCTCTTTATCGATAGTAGATTGAGGACAGTCATTTCTGCTTACGGAAACAGGATTCATTGCAGTGATTTGCATTGCAATATCTTTCCCTACTTCAACAGGAACCTCCTTGCTAAAACCTACAATCGTAGAGACCTTACCGGTCATGTGATTATAGAGTGCTATGTAAGGTGCCTCCATATTATAGTAGCAAACTAATGCATGTTTCTCACCACTTTTTCCAGTCTGCTGAGTAACAGCCTCTTCTATAGTATGATCACCCAACTTAGTGGCAGCAAGAGCTGCAGCATCAGCAGGAAAAGCGGTAAGAGCCAGATTGGCAATACCTTCTGCTAACCCCTTAAACTCAGCATTGTTAGCTACGAAGTCAGTCTCACAACCAAGGGAAACAAGTATTCCCTTTTTATTGTCACTGCTTACTTTGGCTATAACAGCACCTTCGGAGGTCTCACGGTCAGCGCGCTTTGCAGCTACCAATTTACCTCTTTCTCTAATAAGCTCCTGAGCTCTTTCATAATCTCCATCAGCCTCCACGAGAGCCTTCTTGCAGTCCATCATCCCTGCACCAGTCATTTTGCGAAGTTTCGCAACATCAACAGCTTTTATTTCCATCTTTTTAATTGTGTTTTAATTATTCTTTTACATCAGCAGTCGGTTCTGCAACAACAGGTTCTGCAACAACAGGTTCTGCAACAACAGGCTCGACAGCAGGTGTCTCCTTTTTAACGGCAGCCTTCTTTGCCGGAGCCTTTTTTTCTGTCTCTACTGTTTCTTCTTTTACGGGTGCTTCTTCAGAGGCAGCGGCGTCTTTAGGGGCACCTTTGCGAGGTCTTATCTTCTTTCCTGAAGGAGAAACCTCCTCTCCTTTCTCCTCACCCTCTTTCTCTCTTTCAAGTTTCCTCTCATCGAGGCCCTCTTTCATAGCACCACAAAGTACTTTTAGAATTAGGGATATTGATTTAGCAGCATCATCATTTGCAGGGATTACATAATCAATAGGTGCCGGATCACAGCAAGTATCAACTATTGCAATCACAGGGATATTGAGGCGATTTGCCTCTTTCACTGCATTCATCTCCTTCTGAACATCGACTACGAATAGGGCAGAAGGGAGTCTGTTAAGATCTGCTATAGAACCAAGGTTCTTTTCAAGCTTAGCTCTCTGACGAGTAACCTGTAAACGCTCACGTTTTGCAAGAGTTTCAAAAGTTCCGTCAGCTATCATTTTATCAATGGTGTTCATCTTCTTAACCGCCTTACGAATAGTAGGGAAGTTAGTCAACATTCCACCGGGCCATCTTTCAGTTACATAAGGCATATTGACAGATTGAGCGTATTCAGCAACAATGTCTTTAGCCTGTTTTTTGGTAGCAACAAATAGAACTCTGCGACCTGCGCGTGCAAGCTGCTTCATCACATTTGCGGCTTCATCTATTTTAATAACAGTCTTATGCAAATCTATAATATGAATCCCATTCTTCTCCATAAAGATATAGGGAGCCATTTTAGGATTCCACTTCCTTTTCATGTGTCCGAAGTGGCAATCTGCATCTAATAATTCTTGGAAATTTGTTCTAGGCATTTTTTAAATGTTTTTTAATTTGTTTTGTCTCTTTTTTAGAGTCTCATTGTTAATTTCGGAGTAGCGACCTAGTCGGTCTCCTAAATTTTTCGCAGTGGAACAAACTCTCGGTAGCCAAAATGGATCCTAAAGTTTTTATACTCACACTGTGCAATTTTGACAAAAATTTAGCGTTTGCTGAATTGGAAGCGTCTGCGTGCACCAGGCTGTCCAGGTTTTTTCCTTTCAACTTCGCGGGCATCACGGGTAAGAAATCCATTGGATTTCAATAATGGGCGATAAGCATCATGATCTATCTCGCAAAGTGCGCGAGAAATAGCAAGTCTGAGAGCTTCTGCCTGTCCTGTAATTCCACCGCCATCAAGATTAACTTTGATGTCGAATTTTTCAAGGGTACCTGTTAGGTTTAAAGGCTGACGAACTATGTAACGATGTGTGTCTTCTTTGAAGTACTCTTCAAAAGGACGATCATTAATCGTGATGTTTCCTTTACCTACGGTGTTCACGTAAACGCGAGCAACTGCTGATTTCCGTCTTCCAAGGGCGTTAATTACTTCCATGCTCTGTTTACTTTTGTTCGTTTAAATTAATAACTCGAGGGGTTTGTGCCTGGTGAGGATGCTCCGGACCTTGATAAACATAAAGGTTACGGAACAAGTCAGATCCAAGGCGGGTTTTGGGAAGCATCCCTCTTACAGCTTCCTCTACTACGGCTGTCGGTTTTTTTGCTAACAATTTCTTAGGAGTAGTAAAGCGTTGTCCTCCGGGGTATCCGGTATGACTAACATACTGCTTTTCAGTTAACTTGTTTCCAGTCAAGCGAATTTTCTCTGCGTTAACAACTATCACGTTATCACCGCAATCCACATGAGGAGTATAGTTAGCTTTATGCTTTCCGCGAAGCATCACTGCCACTTTGGAAGCAAATCTACCCAATGTTTGATTGGTAGCATCAACCACCACCCACTCTTTGTTTACTGTGGATGAGTTTGCCGACACTGTCTTGTAACTTTGTGTGTCCACTTTGTTGATTTTTAAGTTAAAAAATAAAAATTTTTGGGGTGCAAAGATAGATAAATAATTCAAGGGAGCAAAATATTTTCAAGAATCCTATCGACCTCGTGAGCATTCGGCTCAGTTACGAGTTTCAATCTGGTCTCTTTGAAATTAGGAACCCCTTTGAAATAACAAGAGAGATGTCTTCGCATTTCGAGGACACCTACCCTCTCTCCTTTGATTTCCACAGACTTTGCAAGGTGCTCACGTGCGAGTGCCACCCTATCGGGGATACTCATAACAGGAAGTTCCTCCCCTGTATCGAGGTAATGCCGAATCTCATGAAAAATCCAGGGACGCCCAAAAGAGGCTCTCCCTATCATTACCCCATCAACCCCATATTTGTCAAAAGCCTCCGCAGCTTTCGTAGCTGAAGTTATATCTCCGTTACCAATAATTGGAATATGCATACGAGGATTGTTTTTCACCTCCCCGATTAATGTCCAGTCTGCCTCCCCTCGGTACATCTGGGCACGCGTTCTACCGTGAATGGTAAGTGCTGCAATCCCAACATCCTGCAGTCTCTCTGCAAGTTCCACAATGATTTTTGAATCCTCGTCCCACCCAAGTCTTGTCTTGACCGTCACAGGAAGTTTCACCGCCTCCACCACCCTTCGAGTAATCTCCACAAGTTTATCAGGCTCCCGCATCATCCCGGAACCTGCTCCCCGCTTCGCAATTTTATTGACAGGGCAGCCGAAATTAATATCAATAAGATCCGGAGCTGCCATCTCCGAACGCACCGCAGCCTCCACCATTGCATCAGGAATATGACCATAGATTTGAATCCCTATTGGTCTTTCATAGTCGAAAATTTCCAATTTCTGGAGAGCTGCACCCACATCACGAATAAGCCCGTCTGAGGAGACAAACTCCGTGTAGAGCATATCGGCACCAAACTTTTTGCAGATATAGCGAAATGACGCATCGGTAACATTCTCCATTGGAGCTAAAAAAAGGGGCTTATCCCGCAGAGTTATTGTTCCGATTTGCATAAACTTATATAAAATTTTCACGACAAAAGTAATCAATTCTATAGAAAACCGTAACTTTGCACCCATGGAAAATAAAATAAAGAAAATAGGAGTTTTGACTTCCGGCGGAGATTCGCCCGGAATGAATGCAGCAATTAGGGCTGTGGTGCGCACCTCTACTTACTATGGTGTGGAGGTAGTAGGGATTATGAGAGGCTTTAGTGGACTCGTAAATGCTAATTTTATGACAATGCAGTCCCATTCGGTTTCCAAAATCATCTCTCGTGGAGGGACAATGCTTAAATCTTCTCGCTGCCCCGAATTTAAGGAGAAGAAGTATAGGGAGTTAGCGGTAGATAATATGAAGAGTGTGGGGATTGATGCCTTAGTGGTAATAGGTGGGGATGGTTCTTTTAGGGGAGCAAATACTCTTTATAAGGAGTTTGGAATTCCGGTTGTGGGGATTCCCGGAACCATAGACAATGATATTTATGGTACAGATTATACAATAGGGTTCGACACTGCAATAAATACCGCTGTCTCTGCAATAGATAAGCTTCGCGATACAGCAGATAGTCATAATCTTGTCTTTTTCGTAGAGGTAATGGGGAGGGACGCAGGTTTTATTGCACTTCACACTGCTATTGCAACCGGAGCGGAAGCTACTATGATACCGGAGGTTACCCTCTCAGTAGAAGGACTTTGTGAATACTTGCTTCGTGAAAGACGTAAAAACAAAACCTCTGGGATAGTTATAGTTTCTGAAAATGGGGAGCAGGGGGATGCACACGAGGTGGCTGCCAAGGTAAAAGCTATAATTCCCGATTATGAGGTTCGTGTTACCACTCTTGGACATATTCAAAGAGGGGGGTCTCCTTCATGTAACGACAGGGTATTGGCAAGTGTTCTCGGTTATGAAGCAGTGCGCGCCCTACTTGACGGGAAGTCGGGAGTTATGGTGGGACAGATGCAGAACGAGACTGTATTTACTCCGTTTGAAGAGGCATGCAGCAGACATAATGAGATAAATCACGATTGGTACGAAATCGTAAAGATTCTAAGCATCTAACTTCTCCAAATCAGAGAGTTTGCGATAGAAACATCTTCTGGTCATATACGGAGTAGATTTATAGTCGTCAAAAAGAGAGATAACAGCAGTATTAGTCTCAAGCTGGGGATTAGTAACGACCTCTTTTACACCATATTTGATAAAATTCTCATGGATATGGTTAAATATCACTGCATTAATCCCTTTGTTCTGATATTCGGGGACTATACCTATCATATACATCTCCACAAAATCAAGATTATATAGTGCCCTGACCATGTGAATAAACCCAAACGGGAAGAGTCTCCCTTTTGCTTTCTGTACAGCTTTCGAAAGGGATGGCATCGTGATGGCAAATGCTATCACTTTATCATTTTTATCTAAAACTATAGAGACAAGATGCTTGTTTAAAAAGGGGATATACTGACCTATGTATAAATCCACCTGTTTTTTATTTAGCTCTGTAAACTCATATAGCACAGAAAAAGAGCTGTTCAAGGCGTCAAATATTTCGTGTGCCCTCTTTCTTATATCCCTAACACTCCTTGGGTTAAAGACTTTCACCCCATAACGATTTTTAACTATTTTATCGAATTGGGCAAGCTTTTCGGGGACTCTGTCAGGAACGACAAACTTCCTCTGAAACCAGTCTATCTCTTTCTCCAAACCATATTTGAGAATGTGATCCTGATAGTAATGGTAATTATAGAGAGTGGTAATAGATGGGAGGTTTTCAAACCCCTCCACTAACAACCCCTCTTTATCCATGTCGGAGAATCCTAAGGGCCCCTGTATGCCGTTCATCCCCCGCTCCCTACCCCATTGTGCCACTGAGTCAAGAAGTGCCTTAGAGACCTCATAGTCGTCTATGAAATCAATCCAACCGAATTTGATGTTCTCCTCTTTCCAATCAGTATTGGCATTATGATTTATAATAGCTGCAACCCTTCCCACTATCTCCCCTTCTTTATAGGCAAGAAAGTATCGAGCTTCACAATGTTCAAAGGCGGGATTTTTGTCTTTTCGGAGAGTAGTCATTTCATCGGCAAAGAGCGCCGGTACCCAAAGAGGGTGTTTCTTATATAATTTCTCGGGGAATTTAATAAATGACTTTAACTGTTTTGTAGTCAGAACTTCAACAATAGATAGAGACATTTTAGCTTTTTTTAGGTTTGGTTTTAGTTTTAATTAAAAATTAACAACAAAAATAGTACTTTTTTTCTTTTTTTAATATCTTTGCAGGCTGAATCTGATACCTTTGGCTCAGATACCTGAATTACTATAGAAATGTTGGCAGATAAGACTTTATTGTTCCCTTATTATTTCGCCCTGAAAATCAGGCACTTCCTTTACAACAAAGGGGTGAAAAAGTCTTACACTTTCGACATTCCTATTATTAGTGTAGGGAATATTACTGTGGGGGGAACAGGTAAAACGCCTCATACCGAACTTTTAGTAAGTATGCTAAAAGAGAAATATAAGGTGGCTGTTATTTCCAGAGGATATAAAAGAGAGACCTCAGGGTATAGAGAAGTAACACTTCAAGATTCATTTAAAGAGG
This sequence comes from uncultured Muribaculaceae bacterium, assembly GCA_964432305.1. Lineage (GTDB taxonomy): Bacteria > Bacteroidota > Bacteroidia > Bacteroidales > UBA932 > CAYSND01. The sequence continues at coordinate 7,502 of CAYSND010000068.1, forward strand.
TAGGGGATGAACCGATACAGATGAAGAAAAAGTTCCCGGAGATAATAGTTGCTGTCGATTCTTCTCGTAAAAGAGCTATTGAGACACTACTTGCATTACCTGAGGAGGAGAGACCTAACATGATATTACTTGATGATGGGTTTCAACATAGAAAGATAAAACCTACCCTTTCAGTTCTTTTAATAGATTATTCCCGTCCTATTTTCGATGACCATCTTATACCGATTGGGAATCTTAGAGACCTGCCGAGTGAAATTAAGAGAGCAGATTTAGTAATAGTTACTAAAGCGCCTGATTTTATGGAACAGAATGAGAGAGAAGAGTGGAGAAAAAAATTAAAACTTCCTGAATCAAAACCTTTGCTCTTTTCAAAAATAGCATACGACACCCCTGTAAATATGTTTGAAGAGGGTGATAGCAGATATCTCTATTCTAAATCGGCAATCCTTTTTACAGGGATATCGAATGATAAACCTCTCCGTAACTATTTAATCGGACAGTATAAATTGTCAGAGGTTTTGAAATTCAATGACCACCATAAGTATTCATCTGAGGATTTGGAGAGTATAAGCTCACTCTCTGATAAACATCACACATCAGTAGTCTTTACCACTGAAAAGGATGCTCAGAGAATATTTGGGCATAAAGCCCTTACCCCTGAGCTTAAATCAAAGCTTTTTTATATTCCGATTCAAGCAGAGATAATTCCAGACACCTCACAAATGTTGAGAGTTATCGAAGAGGAGAAAAAAAGCTTAGGAGAGAAACAGTTTGTAGAAACTATAAATAAATTCCTTTTATTAACACTTTAATTAATTATCGTTATGAAGAAAATCGTTATCCTTTTAAGCGTAGCACTTTTCGTATTAGCATCTTGCGGTAACAACCCTAAGAAAACTACTGAAGAAGCTACTCCAGCTACTGATTCAACTGCAGTTGCAGCTGACAGCACAGCTACTCCTACCGACAGCACAGCTGTTGTACAGTAAGAAGAATCGAGTAACCTCGATGTAAAACCAAAAAAGGGTGCCCGTGAAAACGAGCACCCTTTTATTAATTTAAATATCTGGCTGTTACCAACCGGCATTCT
>CAYSND010000069.1:0-5401 GCA_964432305.1 uncultured Muribaculaceae bacterium
TTTTTATCGAGGATGACTACCTTACACTCTTGATCCGCAAAATATTCTACCATCTTAGCTCCCAAGACACCGGCAGCACCTGTTATAAGAACAACTCTATTTCTAATATCAAAAAGATCCATAACAAAAAATTTATGTTATTAAAAGCCTAAATGACTGTAGAAATATGTATTGGTTTGCAAAAGTAAAAAATTTAATACATTTGCAAAGAATTATTTACTAATTTTTTAACAATCATGGCAAAAGTTATCACTTTCGGAGAGATAATGTTAAGATTATCGACACCCGGTTATGAAAGATTTTCTCAAGCAAGGTCGTTTAATGTAAATTTCGGGGGTGGAGAGGCAAATGTAGCTGTCTCACTTGCGAACTACGGAATAGAGTCAGAGTTTATTACTCGTCTCCCTAATAATGAAATTGCGGAGGCATGTATTAAAGAGTTAAATAAATTCGGAGTTAAAACTGATAGAATTGTAAGAGGGGGTGATAGAGTCGGAATCTATTTTTTAGAGACCGGAGCCGTGGCTCGCCCAAGCAAAGTTATCTATGACAGAGCAGGTTCCTCAATAAGTACAATAGACCCTAAAAGCATCAATTGGAGGGAGATATTAAAAGGGGCAGATCTATTCCATTGGACAGGAATAACCCCTGCAATCTCTCAAAACGCAGCAGACTGCTGCTATGAAGCCATTAAAGCAGCCAATGAAATGGGGGTAAAAGTCTCTTGCGACCTTAATTATCGCAAAAACCTTTGGAAATATGGAAAGAGTCCTGAAGAGATAATGGAGAAATTAGTAAGTGGCTGTGATATCATTCTTGGAAATGAAGAGGATTCTGAAAAGGTATTTGGAATCAAACCTGACTCTGAAGGGTATAAATCAGTCTGCACCAAGCTAATGTTAAAATTCCCAAAAGCCTCTAAAATTATTATTACCCTTCGTGGTTCTATAAATGCCAATCATAATACTTGGGGTGGCGTTCTTTGGAATGGGAGTCAATTTTTCTCCTCAAAATCTTATGATATAACACATATTGTTGACAGAGTGGGTGGTGGTGACTCCTTTATGGGAGGACTTATTTATGGACTTCTAAAACACCCGGATAACGATGCCTTCTCTCTTGAGTTTGCCGTGGCAGCATCGTGCCTAAAACATACCATAGAGGGGGATTTTAACCTTGTAAGCAAAGAAGAGGTTGAAAGTTTAATGAAAGGAAATACATCAGGCAGAGTAATAAGATAAAAACAACAGATTATGGCTAATTTTCCAAGATTAAAAGTGTTTCAGGTAATGACCGAAAGCGGTTTAGTACCTGTATTTTATGACAGTAATGAAGAGGTCTGTAAGGAGACCATTCGCGCTGCTTATAACGGTGGAATAAGAGTATTTGAGTTCACTAATAGAGGGGATTTTGCTCACGACCTCTTTGCGAACCTAAGTAAATGGGTAAGGAGAGAGTTCCCTGACTTAATACTTGGAGCCGGGTCTATCATCGATTCAAGTACAGCAGCCATATATATCCAGAATGGGGCTAATTTTATAGTTTCCCCTATACTTGATACAGATACCGCCAAAATTTGTAATAAAAGAAAAATTGCATGGATTCCCGGCTGCGGGACACTTAGTGAAATCTCTAAAGCTGAAGAGTTAGGAGCTGAAATAGTGAAGCTTTTCCCTGGGAGTGTGGGTGGACCTTGATTTGTCAAAGCCATAAAGGGACCTCAACCTTGGACATCAATAATGCCCACCGGAGGTGTTGATATAACAGAGGGGAGCCTTAAAGAGTGGTTTCAGGCAGGTGTAGTCTGTGTTGGAATGGGCTCTAATCTCTTCCCAAAAAGAGTAATTGAAGGGAAGCAGTGGGATAAAATCACCCTCACATGCAAAAGCTGTCTCGAAATTATCAGGAATGTTAGAAACTCCTAAATCCTACGGCTTTCTTAGCAAGTTTTAATGTCTCCGAGGCAGATTCGCGGGCACGTTCAGTCCCTTGTGCTACCACTTTATGAAGATAGGCATCATCGTTATAGATTTCGTCTATTTTTTCTCGAATAGGGAGTGTATATTTACAAATATCCGCAGCCAACTGTTTCTTTAAATCCCCATAGCGAATAGAACAATCATTATATTTCTCCTTAAAATGCTCTATGGTAGAGGGCTCAGAAACAAGTCCCATTAAGTTGAAAAGATTTTGAATAACCTCCGGCATCACTGAATTAGGCTCGGTAGGACCGGAATCCGTAACAGCTCTCATAACCTTTTTGGTAATGGTTTTTTCATCATCATAAAGGAAAATGCCATTCCCCTCGCTTTTCCCCATCTTTCCACTCCCATCAAGTCCGGGAACTTTCACCAAATCCTTACCGAAGTTAAAAGCATAAGGCTCCGGAAAGAGCTCAACTCCATATAGAGAGTTAAATCTCCTTGCAAGAACTCTCGCTATCTCCAAATGCTGCTCTTGGTCTTTCCCCACAGGGACAAAATTCGCCCTATGAATTAAAATATCAGCAGCCATAAGGACAGGATATGTCAAAAGTCCTGTATTTACATTCTCAGGGTTAAGCCTTACTTTATCTTTAAATGAAGCAGTACGCTCCATCTCTCCCTTATAAGTCAACATATTAAGGAGAACGAATAACTCTGAAATCTCAGGGACATCGCTCTGAACATAGAGAGTGGCCACCTCCGGATCAAGTCCGGATGCGAGGTACTCAGCTAATATAGTCTTTACGGAAGAGTGAAAGTCGTCCGGATGAGGATGTGTGGTAAGTGAATGTAAATCAGCTATAAAGAAAAAACATTTATACTGATATTGAATCTTTACAAAATTTCTCAACGCTCCAAAATAATTGCCAAGATGCAGATGCCCTGTGGAGCGGATACCGCTAAGAACTACTTCCATTGTCTCTTTTAATCTTTAACATTTTTTATCGCCTCACGGATCTTTGCTTCTATCTCATCCGCAAGCTCTACATTATCTTTTAAGAGCTGTTTTACAGCATCGCGACCTTGTGAGAGTTTGGTCTCTCCGTAACTAAACCAAGAGCCGCTCTTCTTAATAATCTCAAAATCAACTCCGAGGTCAACAATCTCTCCTATCTTGGAGATCCCTTCTCCAAAAACAATATCAAATTCGGCTTTACGGAAAGGAGGAGCCATCTTGTTTTTAACAATCTTAGCTCTGGTTCTATTCCCTGTAGCATCCTCCCCATCTTTTAACTGGGTAACCTTTCTTACATCAATACGAACCGATGCATAAAACTTCAAAGCATTACCTCCGGTAGTTGTTTCAGGATTCCCAAACATTACCCCTATTTTCTCCCTCAACTGATTTATAAAAATGCAGCAAGTGTTTGTGCGACTGATATTAGCGGTTAACTTACGCAATGCTTGACTCATCAATCTTGCATGAAGCCCCATCTTCGAATCACCCATCTCCCCCTCTATCTCCGCCTTTGGCGTAAGGGCTGCAACAGAGTCTATAACAATAACATCTATTGCTCCGCTTCTAATAAGATTATCTGCTATTTCAAGTGCCTGCTCCCCATTATCGGGCTGGGAGATAAGAAGAGTGTCCACATTAACCCCCAAATTCTTAGCATAAGTGCGGTCAAAAGCATGTTCTGCATCAATAATAGCTGCAATCCCACCAAGTTTTTGCGCCTCAGCAATAGCATGTATAGCAAGAGTTGTCTTTCCACTCGACTCAGGACCATAAATCTCAATAACCCTCCCACGAGGATACCCCCCAATTCCAAGTGCATGGTCTAAGGCAATGGAACCGGAAGGGATGGTAGCAGCCTCAACCACAGGCTGATCTCCCAATTTCATAATCGTTCCTTTTCCATAATCCTTTTCTATCTTAGCAAGAGTAGCCTGCAATGCTTTCATCTTAGCTGCATTTACTTCTGCTGCCTTATTTTCTTCACTCTCTTTTGCCATAATTCTCAGTATGTTTTTATTTATAAGTAAGTCTGCAAATATAGGTTTTTTTTAGCACTTTCTTTATGTTTTCTCTTTTTCTAAAGAAAGAAAAACTGATTTTTAAAAATTTTCATCTCTATTAATTATCTTTGTCCTCAAATGATAGATAAAGCGACCATAGACAAAATACTCGACACAGTCGAAATAGTCGATGTAATCAGCGACTTCGTCTCCTTAAAGAGGCGTGGTGCCAATTATATTGCCTGTTGCCCTTTTCATAACGAGAAAACCCCCTCATTTTCAGTCTCACCATCTAAGGGTATTTTCAAATGCTTCGGGTGCGGGAAGGCGGGGAGTGCCGTCTCTTTCGTAATGGAGCATGAACATTTATCCTATACAGAGGCAATAAAATATCTTGGGAAAAAATACGGAATTGAGGTCAATGAGAGAGAGGAGAGTGCTGAGGATGTCGCACAGAGGCTTAAATATGAATCTCTCTTAGTGGTCTCTGAACTTGCACAACAATATTATAGTGAAACTCTTTTCAACACAGAAATCGGTAAGGCAGTCGGGCTCTCCTATTTCCATCAGGCACGAGGTTTTTCTGAGGAGACAATAAAGAAATTCGGACTCGGATATGCCCCTGATGCCAAAAATCTCCCTCACAATTTTGCTGCAAAGGAGAAGATCGAGACTTTTTCTGCCTACGCCCAGAAAAAAGGGTATAAAAAAGAGTTCCTCATAGGAGCCGGTCTAAGTATAGAACGGACAGGTGGAGACCTTGTGGATAAATTCTATGACCGCGTTATGTTCCCGATTCACTCTATAAGCGGAAGGGTTATAGCTTTCGGGGGGAGAACTCTGAGAACAGAAAAGGAGGTTGCGAAATATGTAAACTCCCCTGAGACAGAAATTTATCATAAAAGTCGCTCTCTCTATGGAATTTACTTTGCAAAATCAGCCATCGCAAAGCTCCAAAAATGCTATCTCGTGGAGGGATATACTGATGTAATCTCACTTCATCAAGCAGGGGTAGAGAATGTGGTCGCCTCCTCAGGCACCTCCCTAACCACTGACCAAATAAGACTCATCAAGCGATTTACAAATAAAGTAACTGTCCTTTATGATGGTGATCCTGCAGGGATAAAAGCTTCATTGCGAGGAATTGACATGCTTTTGGAAGAGGGGATGGAGGTAAAAGTTATATTGTTCCCAGAAGGACACGACCCCGACTCTTATGCACGCTCCCACAGAGGCGATGAAATAGTTGACTTTTTTGAAAAAGCGGAGAGAGATTTTATTGAATTTAAGTATGAGCTCCTTGCCAAAGATATTGCCAAAGATCCACTTCGGAGAGCAGATCTCATTAAAGAGATTGTAAGGACCATTTCTCTAATTCCTGACCAGATTACTCGAAGCGTCTATATCGAAGAGACTGCCCGAAAACTCGATGTCAAACAGGAGATTCTTGTTCAAGA
>CAYSND010000069.1:5501-8554 GCA_964432305.1 uncultured Muribaculaceae bacterium
TAGCTCATCTTTTTATATATTTGCACTTTCTTTTTAAAAATACGACTAAAATGTATAAACGCTATCTTATCACATCCGCACTACCTTATGCAAATGGAGCAGTTCATATTGGACACTTAGCAGGAGTCTATGTCCCTGCCGACATATATGTCAGGTATCTGAGAATGTGCAAAAGGGATGTCCTCTTCATAGGGGGCTCTGATGAACATGGGGTCCCTATTACCATTAAGGCACGTGAGCAGGGGTGTACCCCTAAAGATATCGTAGATAAATTCCATAAAATAATAAAAGACTCTTTTGAAGAGTTCGGAATCTCATTTGATATCTATTCAAGAACCACCTCTTCTACCCATCACGAAGTGGCATCTGAATTTTTCCGCAAACTTTATGATGAGGGGAAGTTTATCGAGAGAGAGACAGAGCAGTACTATGACGAGGAGGCAGGGCAGTTCCTTGCAGATAGATATATTGTTGGAACTTGCTCAAAATGTGGTGCAGAGGGGGCATACGGAGACCAATGCGAAAAATGCGGCAGCACATTATCTCCTGACGAACTTCTTAACCCCCACTCCGCTCTTAGCGGAAATGCTCCTGTAAAAAAGAAGACCAAACATTGGTATCTCCCTCTTGATCAATACGAACCTTGGCTTAAAGAGTGGATTCTCGAAGGACATAAAGAGTGGAAAACCAATGTTTACGGGCAGTGCAAATCTTGGTTGGACGGTGGACTTCAGCCCCGCGCTGTAAGTCGCGATCTTGAATGGGGAGTGCCGGTTCCTGTGGAGGGAGCAGAGGGAAAAGTTCTCTACGTCTGGTTTGACGCCCCTATAGGTTATATCTCTAACACAGTGGAACTTCGTCCCGACGATTGGGAACTTTGGTGGAAAGATAAAGAGACCAAGTTAGTCCACTTTATAGGTAAAGACAATATAGTATTCCATTGCATAGTATTTCCTTCTATGTTAAAGGCTTACGGAGACGGATATATTCTCCCCGACAATGTCCCAGCAAATGAGTTTATGAACCTTGAGGGGAATAAGATCTCCACTTCGAGGAACTGGGCGGTTTGGCTTCATGAGTACCTGCGTGAGTTCCCCGGACAACAAGATGTTCTTCGTTACGCACTTTGTGCCAATGCACCTGAAACCAAAGACAATGACTTTACTTGGAAAGATTTCCAAACTCGGAATAACTCAGAGCTTGTTGCCATCTTCGGAAATTTTGTAAATCGTTCTATTGTCCTTACTCATAAATACTTTGATGGCAAGGTACCCGCAAGGGGAAAAGAGGAGGAGATAGACAGAGCAACACTTGCTCAAATCCCCGAACTAAAAAAGAGCATAGAGAGTAATCTCGAAGAGTACCGTTTCCGCGAAGCACTTAAAGAGGCGATGAATTTAGCCCGTTTAGGGAATAAATATTTGACCGATACGGAGCCTTGGAAATTAGCTAAAACGGATATGGAGAGGGTTGCAACCATCTTAAATGTTTCCCTTAATATCTGCGCTAATCTTACTATAGCATTTGCACCTTTTTTACCATTCACTTGCGACAGACTCAGAAATATGCTTGGACTCCCTGAGAAAGAACTTCTCTGGTCTGAACTTGGAAAAGAGGAGCTTATGAAACCTGGAACTCTGTTAAAAGAGGCCGAATTATTGTTCTCAAAGATAGAAGATGCTGCGATTGAGGCTCAAATAGAGAAATTAGAGACGACCCGCCGAAGTAATGAGGCGACCACCTCCGCAGCAAAAGAGACCATCGAGGTGAAACTCATTGCCCCTCAGAAAGAGGAGTGTAGTTTTGACGAGTTTGCGAAGATGGATATACGTACCGCGACAGTCTTGGCAGCAGAGAGGGTTCCCAAAACCGATAAACTCCTAAAACTAAGCATTGATACAGGGATAGATAAGAGAACTATTGTCTCAGGGATAGCAGAATATTACACCCCGGAAGAGATGGTGGGGAAACAGATCTGTATTTTGGCAAACCTTGCCCCACGAAATATTCGCGGTATCGAATCAAAAGGGATGATCCTAATGGCAAAAGAAGAGAGCGGAAAAATGAGGGTAGTTACCCCTGAGGAGTCGATAATAAATGGTGCTTCGATAGGGTAGGAAGGAGAAAATTAATAGTGCCCCCCTATTATTTCAAGCTCTTCTGGAGTATAGAGGATATTCTTTAAGAGTTCAGCGACCTGTTCTCTAAATACCAATACCAATAAGATAATTATAAGTATAGCAACAATTATCGAAAGGGTTACTATTAATCCTTTACGATTTTTACCTTTTTCGGGAGATGTTTTTTCAGGTGTAGGCTCAATAGCCTCCCCTTCTGTAGCAGCCTCCATAATATCAGAAAATGCTATCTCCTGCTGTGTCGTCTTAATCCCTCTCTCCCCTTTTTCATCTCTCAATCCGAGCACTTTAATAGATATCGGCTCAAGTCCATAAACATCTGAATAGATATCCAATCCCTTATCATATACAAAAAAGATATTACCCTCCTTTGTGGCACGCATTGTCCCAAACCCCGGAAGTTCTATATTCTTTTTTGACTGAAGCTCGTGACGAAACTTCTTTAAGAAAGATTCTAACTCCCTCTTAGCCTCGGAAATCTCCAGTCCTAACTTCTCAGCACAATGTCTCTCTAACAATCCATCATTCCATATCTCTGAGCACCTAAATGAGACTCTCCTGAAAGGGGGATTAATAATCTTTTTATCTTGTGAAAATTGCGCAGGGACAATATCAGCAAGAAAACTACCCAATCCTGGCAGAGAAACTCTGTCATTTTCGAGCACCAACTCTTTTAAAAATTTGGATAGAAAAGCTATGTCCATTCGTTATTTTGTTTATGGTTCGACAAAGTTAGACTTTTTTCTTAAAATTTTTGCACATTATCAATTTTTATCATATTTTTGCACTCCCAAAGCCGGTGGATAAACCAAAATGCTTTGGAAAAAACAGTCCTCTTTAGCTCAGTTGGTTAGAGCACCTGACTGTTAATCAGGGGGTCCTAGGTTCAAGTCCTAGAAGGGGAGCACAGAAAAT
>CAYSND010000070.1:0-8029 GCA_964432305.1 uncultured Muribaculaceae bacterium
AATAACTTTTTTGCCTTGTAATGGCAAAAGTTATTTACCGTCTGAGGGGTGCAAGTGATAGAGAATATGCTTATAGAGTTAAGGAACTTGGTGAGCGAGGAGTCGAACCTTCCGTACTCTATAAGCATATTATCTTTTGGGGATGGGATTGCGGGTCAAGCCCGCAATCCCAGATATAAAGGATTTATTGATTTAGAAGGGGCAACGACAATTTTACGTTGGATGATTCCGGAAGCTATAGAACATAGAAAGTCACATTTTATATCAGCCAGATTATCAGGTAGATACATTACCGTTGCTCAGAATGACATCTTTCAGGGCGCAATGACGTTTTTTATTGGGCGATGTGATCTTTAAAATAAAAACCCCTCATAGAGCAAAATTATAATTGATTCCATGAGGGTGTTATTTAGATACTAAGTGGGGAATTTACCACCCAAGTATATATGCGAAAATAAGTGGTGCTACTATAGTGGCATCTGACTCGACTATGAACTTAGGGGTATCAATGGCAAGTTTGCCCCAGGTGATTTTTTCATTGGGGACTGCACCTGAATATGAACCGTAAGAGGTGGTGGAATCGGAGATTTGGCAGAAATATTTCCAGAGGGGAACATCGTGCCACTCAAGGTCTTGTGCCATCATTGGTACGACACAGATAGGGAAGTCCCCTGCTGTACCACCGCCGATTTGGAAGAAGCCAACCCCTTCCCCACCGGAGTTTTCACGATACCACTCAGTTAAGAAAATCATTGTCTCGATACCATTCTTAATCATTGATTTAGAGGCATCAAACTCCCCTCTGATGCAGTGTGCGGTGTAGATATTTGCAGTGGTGCAATCTTCCCAAGCAGGAACCAAAATAGGAATATTCTTTTCGCAAGCAGCAAGTACCCAACTATCCTTAGGATCTATTTCATAATATTGTTCTAAAACACCGCTCCTTAGAAGCTTATAAATAACCTCCCAAGGGAAGAGCCTTTCCCCTGTGGCTTTCATCTCGTTCCAAACATCCACAAGGTGGCGTTCAAGTCTCCTGAAAGCCTCCTCTTCAGGGATACAAGTATCGGTAACGCGGTTAAGATGACGCTCAAGCAACTCCTGCTCCTGTTGGGGAGTTAGGTCTCTGTAGTTTGGCACCCTGATATAATGTGAGTGTGCCACAAGATTCATAATATCCTCTTCCAGATTATTAGCTGAACAAGAGACAATATGGATTTTATCTTGACGAATCATCTCTGCAAGTGAAAGTCCAAGTTCGGCAGTACTCATAGCTCCTGCCATGGCCAACATCATCTTACCCCCTTTATTTATGAGTTCTTCATAACTTTTAGCTGCATCAACTAATGAAGCAGAGTTAAAGTGACGGTAATGATGGGTGATAAAATTAGAAACAGCTCCTTTTTTCATTTTATTCTCTTTATTATATTTTTAAGCAGTGCAAAATTACCAAAATTTCTTAATTTTGCCACTTTAAAACGCTATCTTATGTTTTCCGAAGAAATTTTAAGGTCTTTCAGCTCCATTGAAACTCCTTTTTATTATTACGACAACTCTCTTTTAAGGGAGACTCTTTCACTCTATACTAAGCTTATTGGGAAGTATGGGTATAGCGCTCATTATGCATTAAAAGCAAATGCAGAGCCGGAAATACTTAACGAGATAAGAGATGCGGGGTTAGGAGCAGATTGCGTAAGTGGGAATGAGGTGGCTCTTGCATTAAAATCTGGTTTCACCCCTGATAAAGTAGTATTTGCAGGAGTTGGAAAATCGGATAAAGAGATAAAAACAGCACTTGAGGGGGGGATATTTTGTTTTAATTGTGAATCGATTCCTGAGATTAAAATTATAAATGAGTTGGCAGGGGCAATGGGGAGAAAGGCGAAGATAGCAATAAGGGTTAATCCCGATATAGATGCACATACCCATAAATATATAAGCACCGGAAGGAAACAGGATAAGTTTGGAATCTCCCCATGGATGTTTGAAGAGGTTCTGTCTGTATTCAAAAATAGTCCTAATTTGGAGTTTATAGGGCTTCACTTCCACATTGGTTCTCAGATACTTGAATTGGATATTTTTAGGATTTTGTGCAATAGAATAGAGGAGATACAGCAGTGGTTCTTGGAGAGAGGGGTATTTATAGAGAACCTTAACCTTGGAGGGGGACTTGGAATTGATTATATTGCACCTGATACCCACCCTATTGCAGATTTTGAACAATACTTCTCCATTATCCACGCTAACCTTAAAGTTCGTCAGGGACAGAGAGTTCATTTCGAACCCGGAAGGGCAATAGTAGGACAATGCGGTTCTTTAATCTCCCGTGTGCTCTATATAAAAGAGGGGAAAGGGGTAAAGTTTGCAATCCTCGATGCAGGGATGAACGATTTAATCCGTCCTGCACTTTATCAGGCTCTGCATAAGTTAGAAAACCTCTCCTCAGATGGACGTCCTCTCTACTATGATGTTGTGGGTCCTGTCTGTGAATCGAGTGACAGGTGGGGAAAGAGGGTGCTTCTAAATAGGATGGAGAGAGGAGATTTAATTGCAATTCGCTCCGCAGGAGCCTATGGGCAGGTAATGGGGATGAGATATAACCAAAGAGATTTAGCGAAAGCTTATTATAGTGATAATTTATTGAGATAAAATTATGTTTGAAAATCTAAGTGACAAATTAGAAAAATCGTTTAAGATACTTAAAGGGCAAGGCAAAATTACTGAAATAAATGTTGCCGAGACGATGAAAGAGGTTCGAAGAGCCCTCTTAGACGCTGACGTAAGTTATAAAATAGCCAAAACTTTCTGTGATGATGTGAAGCAGAAGGCACTTGGACAAGATGTCTTAAAGGCTGTTCGTCCTGATCAGATGATGATTAAGATAGTTCATGACGAACTTACTGCTCTAATGGGGAGCGAGGCTACCGATATTAAGGTTAAGGGGGATCCGGGAATAGTCCTTGTTTCAGGGCTGCAAGGGTCAGGAAAGACCACTTTCTGCGGAAAATTGGCATTAAATAGTAGGACAAAACGTGGTATGAAAGTTCTGCTTGTGGCAGGTGACGTTTATCGTCCTGCCGCTATTGAACAGCTTAAAATATTGGGAGAGCAGATTCAAGTCCCCGTATATACCGAAGAGGGGAGCAAAGAGCCGGTTAAAATAGCAAAGAATGCGATTGCTAAAGCACGCCAGGAGGGGTATTCGCTGGTAATTATAGATACCGCAGGACGTTTGGCTATTGATGAGCAGATGATGGATGAGATATCTTCTCTCAAAAAAGCTGTTAACCCGACTGAGACCCTCTTCGTGGTAGATGCCATGACAGGGCAGGATGCAGTGGAGACAGCAAGGAGATTTAATGAGAGGCTCGATTTCGACGGAGTGGTATTGACCAAAATGGATGGAGATACAAGAGGTGGAGCTGCCCTCTCCATTAAAGCGGTAGTAAATAAACCTATTAAATTTATTAGCTCCGGTGAGAAGATGGAGGCTCTTGATGTTTTCCATCCTAAACGTATAGCTGACAGGATTTTAGGGATGGGTGACGTGGTGACTCTCGTGGAGAAGGCACAGGAGCAGTTTGACGAGGAGGAGGCAAGGAAGTTGCATAAGAAGCTTGCAAAGGATCAGTTTACCCTTACCGATTTCTATAAACAGATTCAGCAGATAAAAAAGATGGGGAATATAAAAGACCTCGCTTCGATGATTCCGGGGATGGGGAAGGCACTTAAAGATGTGGAGATGGATAATAGCTCTTTTAAAGGTGTAGAGGCAATAATAATGTCTATGACACTTGAAGAGAGGGAGGATCCTTCGATTATTAACGGAAGCCGCAGAAGAAGGATTGCTGCGGGGAGCGGTACCACTGTGGCTGATGTAAACAGGCTACTAAAACAGTTTGAAGATACAAGAAAAGTAATGAAGAATGTTGCCGGGGGCGGTATGCGTAATGCCATGCAGCAGGCTCGGTCACTAAAAAAGAAAAGGAGATAATATGATTTTATTAGATGGAAAAGCTACCGCAGATACTATTTTAAATCAGATTGCGGAACAGGTAAAAGAAATTTTGAATAATGGTGGAAGAAGACCACATCTTGTAGCAATACTTGTGGGTGAAAACGGAGCAAGTAAAACTTATGTTGCCAACAAAGAGCGTTCTTGTGAAAAAGTTGGTTTCCGCTCCTCTATTTTAAGATTCGAGGAGACTATTACCGAAGAGGCTCTTCTTAAAGAGATAGAGAAACTTAATAATGATTCTGAGGTAGATGGTTTTATTATCCAGCTCCCTCTCCCAAAACATATAAATGAATCTAAGGTTCTTAATGCAGTAAGCCCCTCTAAAGATGTAGATGGATTCCACCCTGTGAATGTCGGAAAACTAATGTTAGGCGAGCCGACTTTTATTTCGGCTACCCCTTATGGGATAGTGGCGCTAATAGAGCATTATGGTATAGAGACCTCAGGTAAACATGCAGTGGTACTTGGGAGAAGTAATATTGTAGGGCGTCCTATTGCCAACCTCCTCTCACAAAAGGCAAAATCAGGGGATTGTACAGTAACCATGTGCCATAGTCGAACTAAAGATATAGCTTCATATACCCGTCAGGCAGATATTATTATCGCTGCCCTCGGAGTTCCGGAGTTTCTAAAAGGTGATATGGTTAAAGAAGGGGCAGTGGTAATAGATGTCGGTATTACACGCGTCCCTGCAGATAACCCTAAGGGATATAAGATAGTAGGTGATGTGGCTTTTGATGAGGTTGCTCCCAAATGCTCTTATATCACCCCCGTTCCCGGCGGAGTCGGTCCTATGACCATTATATCCCTAATGAGAAACACCTTAATGGCTTATTCTCAGAAAAAATAAGCGTAACTATAATTTAGTCAATTGTTACCGTTTATAGTATGTTTTTTATTGCATATAATGGGTAAATTGCAATTACAGTTTCCATCTCAAGCCTTAATTCACTAAAGTTTTCAAGAGATAATCGGTAAGCATGTTTACATCCCTTGAGGGATAAAAACTTATAGAGGCTCTGCATTGAACCTGACTTGCTTGCTTTTACCTCAACAGGATAAATTGCCCCCTCCTTACTTATTAAATAATCCACTTCTGCCTGTGCATTACGTTCCATCCGTTGCCAATAATACATTTCCGGTTTTTTCAAATAATTACTATATTTCAAAAGTTCCAAACCTGCAAACACTTCTGACACACCTCCCTTATTCACAAAATCTATATCGTCTGACAAAAGAATATCTGCAGCTTTTAATCCAAGTAACGATTGCATTAGCCCTATATCGAGAAAAAGAAACTTACGATATTTTGGGTTAGATTCAGCTCCAAGTGGCAAACCATTGGCAGAAGTGTGTGTTACAGGTATAATTAATCCTGCAAGTGTAAGCAACTCTAATGCTTCCTTTACACTTCTAATATTACTTTCTACATCTGAATAGACGAATTTATTACCTGCTTGTAATGCGACCGATTTAAATGTATTCATTAATATAAGTTGGGGAAATCGAGATTTATATTTACTGAAATCGTCTTGATAAGTATCCAAAATATCGTTATGTACAACTGCACATTTAGCATAATTATTTGTTTTAATCCATGCTCTAACAGCTTCAGGCATCCCCCCAACAAGATAAAATGTACGTAATTGCCTTATCATTTCTTCATGTAATGCCTGTGGTAACGGAGTCTTGGTATTGCTTTGTAATTTAAAATTTACCTGTATATCAAGACCTTGTGCAGATAGAAATTCATCAAAAGAAAAAGGAAACATATAGAGGGAGCGTATCCTACCAACAGCAAAAGATGGTAATTCTTTTAATGCAAATTCTAATAATGAACCTGCTGCTGCAACATGAAGTTCAGGATAATCCTCATAAAAATAACGTAAGGAAGAAATTACTCGCTTATCTTCTTGGATTTCATCAATAAACAGAAGCGTTTCGCCAGCGATAATAGGGCAGTTAAAAATTGCACTTATTTGATTACAGATCAACTTTACATCAATGTTTCCATTAAAAAGCTGACGAATATTTTCTTGTTTTTCAATATTTATTTCAATAAAATACTTAAAAGTTTTACCTAAATTTCTGATAGATGATGATTTTCCAACTTGCCTTGCTCCACGTAAAAGCAATGGTTTTCGGTTGTCATCACCTTTCCACTCATTTAAGTATTTATCAATGTGACGATTATAATATTCTTTCATAAATAATATTTTGATTATACTGCAAAATTAATGCTTTTTATGAAAAATCCAAATCGAAAATATTGCTTATTTGCAAAAATTCCAAATCAAAAATATTAATTATTTGTGAAAAATCCAAACCAAAAATAAAACCAACCTATTTAATATAGGCTCTTTTAATGTGAACATCAGTTATGGGGCGGTCGTTCTCGTCGGTCTGGACATTTTGGATAGCATCTACTACCTCCATTCCGCTTATTACCTCCCCGAATACTGTGTATTGACCATCAAGATGAGGAGTTCCACCTATGGTTTTATAGACCTCACGCATTTCGGGAGTTAATTTAACTGTACCGTTTGTCTTTCCGTCTATACGGAGCTGAACAGCATCAAGTCCCTCATCATCAAACACTTTACCCCATACAATATAAAACTGTGAGGCACATGAAAGTCTGTCTGGATTTACATCATCACTCTCTCTTGCAGCAGCCAATACTCCCCTTCTATGGTGTATTTCAGGGAGCCTGAACTCGGATTCAATAGTGTAAGTAGGACCTCCATCACCAAGAAGAACCCCGGGGGCAGCATTTCGAGAGTCTGGGTCTCCGCTCTGTATCATAAAATCTTTAATAACACGATGGAAAAGAATCCCATCGAAAAATCCCTCATTGATAAGTTTAATATAGTTATCTCTGTGTAGTGGGGTTTCATCATAGAGTACCAACTCTATATCTCCCAAATCAGTTTCAAGTACAAAATGGGTTCTTTTGTCCTTAGGGGCGCAAGATGCTATTATTAACAATAAAGCAGTTAAAACAATAGTTTTTAAAATAGATAGTCTCATAATATTTAGATTTTAGTAGGTGATTCTTAGCCTAAATGCTCCTTACGAAGGAGATCGAGGAGAGTTTTAACGGGATTAAAAGTAATGAGAGGAGTCTCAACAAATATAGTATTCCAATTACTCATAGATCCATTCCAGAGACCGGGGAGCTCTTGTGCTTTTAGTTTACGTCCCTGATAACTCTTAGAAGCTATCATACCGGTCATGGGATCGGTATAGAGGGATAAATCGAACTGCTCCCCTTTATAGTTAATAGTCGAGCAGACAATATCTACAGGGTTAAAATGAGTCGAAGCGGCAAGGAGTTCTTTGGTATTTGGATCTGTAGGGTCAAGCTGAATCCCCTCTAATATCTGTAGAGAGGTAGAACCATCTGCATCATAGACAATAAATGGTCCACCCCCCGGTTCCCCTTCATTTTTAACCATTCCACAGATACGGAGTGGTCTATTGAGTTTAGCTCTAAGCATCTCATGTAAAAGGTCTTTAGGAAGATTAGGGAGAGTGATGCAAAACTCCTTCTCCAAAAACTCTATAATTTCGGGGTAAACTCTATTTAAAACCTCAGGCATCTCCGAATCGAGGGCACGAAGGTAGGAGAAGAGTTGATTACGAACACGATGCAACTCCCCTATCAGAATCTTTTTCCAGCGAATAGTCTCCTCTATAAAGAGTTCATTTACTACATTGTCTATATTCTTGAGTACGATTACATCCCCTTTTATTCCACTTAGATTATGTAAAAGGGCTCCATGTCCACCGGGGCGGAAAAGGGGGTTCCCATGCTCATCGAGAAATGGGGAATTATCCTCATTTACAGCTATCATATCTGTATCGGGACTCTGAACTGAAAAGGAGAGATTAAATTCTGAACCAAATCTCTTATGATATTTATTGTGTACTTCTGAAAAGAGGTTTTCGAATCCCGGCAAGTGCTCTTGAGAAACAGTAAAATGAATATTTACTTCCCCTCTCTTGGAA
>CAYSND010000070.1:8039-8307 GCA_964432305.1 uncultured Muribaculaceae bacterium
CCCTCCACCAGATGCTCTTCGAAGGCAGTTCTTGTCTCATTGTCATATTTATGGAACAATATCTGACCTTTGGGGAGCGCACCATAATTCAACCCTTCGGCACCAAGAAGAGTTTTAAGAATCTCCAACTCTGATTTCCCTTTGAAAAGCTCCTCGGAGTAGAATGGAAATTTTTCTAAATTCGTAAAAAAACGCTCTGCGGGGGAACCTGAGGGGATGGGGTTTGAGGATTCCAAGAGAGCAAGTCCCTCGAAAAGGTCCTTAAACA
>CAYSND010000071.1:0-8169 GCA_964432305.1 uncultured Muribaculaceae bacterium
CTTATAGGTACATTCGACAAGATGAACCTTACAAGTTATAATACTAAATTTAACAAATTTGCTTTTACCCCTCTCTTTACCAATGTACCATATACCTTGGATGGTCCTATTGAACTTACAGAATCCGGGGTTACCTTCATGAATGTGCAGTTATGTGATCAATACAATCAGAAAGGGAGCATAAACGGAGGGCTTAACTACCGCTTCTTTAAAGACTTTTCACTTGACGCTAAACTTGCATTCAAAGAGTTACAATGTCTTAACACAAAAGAGAAAGACAATGAGGCATTTTATGGAAGTGCCTTTGGCACAGGTAGCATTACAATGTCAGGACCATTTGATAATCTCTTTATAGATGCCTCGTTTACTACGACCGGTAAATCTTCCATACATATTCCTCTCGGCTCCTCTACTTCAGCTAAAAAAACAAATTTACTCTCATTTACATCAGAAGATGATTTAACAAACCCCATAGAGGCTGAGTTTATCTCCCCTAAAAAGAATAATAAAGATAACAAATCTCAGATTGACATTCGGGCAAAGGCTAATATAACCAATAGTACAGAGCTATTTATAGAGATAAATAAAGAGGTCGGAGATATTATGAAATGTAGCGGGAACGGAGCTATAGATTTAGAAATCAACCCATCACGAGACATATTAGATATTAGAGGGGATTATACCGTAAATGAGGGGAATTACAAGTTTGTGTTCCTGGGACTTGTACCTCGCGATTTTATAATTAACCCCGGTGGAAATATCGCTTTTAACGGCGATATATTGAGTACAAATATGAATATTGGCGCAACATATAGAACCAAAGCCTCTATTTCCACTCTAATTTCAGACACAACAGCAGTAGGGAACCGCAGAACCGTGGATTGTGGAATTAATATGTCGGGGTCTTTAGCTAACCCACAAATTAAATTCTCTATAGACATCCCCGACTTAGATCCAATAACCAAAGGGAGGGTGGAGAGTGCCCTTAGTACAGATGATAAAGTTCTTACACAGTTCACTTCACTCTTAGTAACAGGGAGCTTTCTTGCAGATGAACAGTCGAGTATAGTAAACAACACTAGTGTTCTCTACTCTAATGCGAGTGAAATTCTTTCAAACCAGTTTAATAATATTTTCCGACAACTCGGAATCCCTCTCGACCTCGGTCTAAACTATCAAAGGGGAGAGACCGGAAAAGATGTATTCGATGTAGCTCTCTCCTATCAGGCATTTGATAATAGAGTTATAATCAACGGAAATGTCGGAACAAGCCAAAAATCCTCAAACTGGATGGGTAATTTCGAAGCTGAGTTAAAGTTAAATAAGAGTGGAAAAACAAGGATGAATATCTTTACCAGAGCAGCCGACGACTATTCAAACTATCTCGACAATACTCAACGAAACGGTCTGGGATTTACATATCAAGACGAGTTCGACACATTTGGTGAACTCTTTAGATCCATTTTTGTAAGCAAACGCAGACGCGAAGAGATAGAGATGAAAGCCATATTGGAGGCTGACAAGATATTACAGAAGGAGGCAGAAGAAGCCGCAGCAAGAAAAAAAGAGATACTAAAACCTAAAGAGGTTCCATATAGATTTTATTAGGGGATTTTGATTCTAACGATTTTCCCAATTAGTTCCTTCTTATAGGGAACTTCAACTTTTAAATAATTCCTAGTAAAACCAAACATTTTACCCCCTTTTTGAGTGGATTCAAATAACACCTCCTCCTCTCTCCCTTTATTAGAGAGATAAAATTCCTCATAAAGTCTATCTGAGAGCTTTTTAAGAGATGCTACCCTCTCCCCTTTTTTCAACTCAGGAACTTGTCCGCTCATAAGTGCAGCTTTAGTATTTGCTCTTTTGGAGTAAGGAAAAATATGTAAAAATGCCGGTCTTATCCCCTCGAGAAAGCGATATGTCTCTTCAAAAAGAGCATCTGTTTCACCCGGAAAACCGACTATAACATCGATTCCAAAAAAGACATTATCCATCTTGGAACGAATAAAATCTATCCTCTCCTTAAAAAGGGCAGTATTATATCTTCTTCCCATAGCCAAAAGAATCTGGTCAGAGCCGGATTGGAGAGGTATATGAAAATGAGGGAGGAATTTTGTTCCTGAGGCTATCCATGCAATTATCTCTTCTGTAAGGAGGTTGGGTTCGATAGATGAGATTCTATACCTCTCTACCCCCGGGACATCATTTAGTTCTTTTAAGAGAGAGAGAAATGATTCCCCGGTGCTTTTCCCAAAATCTCCTGTATTAACCCCGGTCAGGACTATCTCCTTTATTCCCAAAGAGGCTATCTCTTTTGCATCCTCAACTAACTCAAGGATTAAAGGGTTACGGCTTTTACCCCTTGCCAGCGGAACAGTACAGTAAGAGCAATAATAATCGCATCCATCTTGTACTTTAAGAAACGAACGAGTTCTCTCACCAGTTGAAAAGGCAGGAAAAAAGGAGTCGATTTCGTGTACAGCACAACTAAAAGTTCCCTTCTCTCTTTTGGAAATTAACTCTGATACCTTTTTTACAATATCCCCTTTTGCATCTGTCCCTAAGACAATATCCACCCCTTCCATACTCGCAATTTCTTGGCTTTTGAGCTGCGCATAACACCCTGTTACCACGATAATAGCATTTGGGTTTTGATTGTGAAATTTACGGATAATATTTCTACATTTTTTATCACTATGCTCAGTTACTGAGCAGGTGTTAATGACATAAATATCAGCTACATTTTGAGGAGAGACCACACTATACTCATTTGCAGAGAACATTCTAACAAAAGTAGATGTTTCAGAGTAATTCAGCTTACACCCCAAAGTATAAAAAGCGACACTCTGTTTCATCTCTTAAAAGATAAGGAGACCTTAAATGCCCCTATCTCCCCACCAATAGGAGGTGCAGTCTTTTTGATAGAGATGACACCGGAATCGAGGGACGGAAATTCATCTTTTATTCTTTTGATTATTCTCCATGCAACATTTTCCAAAAGTTTGGAAGGGATCTCCATCTCCTCTTTTATTACCCTATATATCTCTTGATAATCAACAGCATCAAAGAGATTATCGCTCTGTGCAGCAACATAAAGATCACTCTCTGCTGTAAAATCAACTATAAATTTATTCCCCAATAACTGCTCTTCATGGAAGCAACCATGACGAGAATAAAAAATCATATTTTCCAACTCAATTTTACCCATAATTTATGATAGTAAGAGAAAGACACAAGGCCTTTTACCGATTTGTAATCCGTTAGTTTTCCATTCAGCAACAGTTTTGGTTTTTATAGAGGCAGTAGGGAGAGTAATATCTGCTGCAACACATATCTTCGTCATGTTAGCGCAAACAGCTAAAATATCTGCGAAAAGGGAGTCATTACGATAGGGAGTCTCAATAAAAATCTGAGTTTCAAAATTGGTTGCCGATCTCTTTTCAATCTCTTTAAGTCTCTTTTTTCTATCTTCACTTTTTACAGGAAGATATCCTAAGAATGAGAATCTCTGTCCGTTCATACCTGATGCCATTAGAGCAAGGAAAATAGAAGAGGGTCCCACCATTGGAATTACCTCAATATCATATTTATGGGCAAGTTCTACCAAGAGCGCTCCAGGATCTGCAACGGCAGGGAGTCCTGCCTCTGATATAAGAGCCATATCGCTTCCCTGAATTAATGGAGCTAAAAAGGATTCGACTTCAGATGGAGCAGTATGTTCATTTAATTCAAAAAAGGTAAGTTCTCCTATTCTCCCTTTTAGTCCTGATGCTGATAGATATCTTCTTGCAGTTCTTAACTCTTCTACACAAAAGAAAGATATTTGATTTAAAATATCTGTAACATAAGAGGGTATAACTTCGGAGATTTTATTCTCACCAAGTGGCGAAGGGATAAGATATAATTTACCTTTATTCATAGGACAAAGTTAAAACTTTTTTTTTACCTTTGAAGTATGGAATCCAGAATAACATTTCTCGGCACCGGCACATCTCAAGGCATCCCTATGATAGGATGCAAATGCAATGTATGTACATCTGATGACCCAAAAGATAAAAGACTTAGATCCTCTGCATATATAGAATATAAAGGGCTTAAACTCCTTATAGATGCCGGACCGGACTTCCGCCAACAGATGCTAAGAGAAGATATCTCCTACTTGGATGCTATATTGCTAACACATGAGCATAAAGATCATACAGCAGGACTTGATGATGTAAGAGCCTTTAATTACCTTTATAACAGGGCAATACCCATATATGCGGAGATGAGGGTTCAGGATTCTCTTAAACTCGAATATGCTTATGCCTTTAATAAAATCAAATATCCTGGTGTGCCGGAATTTTTACTTAAAGAGATGACTTCCGAGCCATTCTATATAGATAATGCTCTAATAACCCCAATAAGAGTTCAGCATTATAGGCTCCCAATTTTAGGGTTTCGTATAGGGGATTTAGGATATATTACTGATGCCAACTTTATTTCGGATGAAGAGTTAGAGAAATTAAGGGGGGTAAAAGTTTTTGTAGTTAACACTGTTAAGAGAGGAAAGCATATCTCACATTTCAGTCTTGAGGAGGCCATTGAAATATGTAAACGTGTCGGAGCAGAGAATTCTTATTTAACGCATCTTTCTCATCAATTAGAGAGACATACTGAATTAGAAAAGAAACTCCCTGAAAAAATAAAGCCTGCTTTTGATGGATTAATTATAAAATTTTAATTAACTTTGAAAAAATAACATTTAATAATTTAACACTTATTTCTATGATTAGGGTACATGACACTTACCAATATGACACTCTCTTCACTCAGAGTGATGTAGAGCTGTTCTCCGACCTTACCGGTGACAAAAATCCTATCCACCTAAACAAGAGTTTTGCTGCGCAGAGCGAGTATGGGAGACAAATAGTTCAAGGGATGTTGATTGCATCTGTGTTCTCCAAAGTTTTTGGAACTATGTGGCCCGGAGAAGATTCCATTTATATCTCCCAGGAGACCATTTTTGTAAAACCTGTCTTTGTCGAAGAACCTTACACTGTAAAGTTTGAATGCATAGCTGTTGATGGCGAGAGAGCAATTGGAACCCTTCAAGGCTACTTAAGAGACAAGGAAGGCGAAGTGCTCGTTAAAGTTTCAGCGAGAATTAAGAGTAAAACTCAATTCTCTTTACAAACAGATTCGCTCTAGTCTATCCCCTCCTGGGTCCTCCCCAGTGGGGAGGAGGATTCGCGACACTACTCTCTTCCGCTTACTTTATGTTTCTGTTAGCGGTTCTTGGTAATTTAAGTCAAGTTTTAAAACTCTGCACTTTTAATTGTATTCATCCCGTAAGCACGAGCCGTGTCGTTCTCTGCAGAGACACCAAACTTCGTTTGGTTAAATTGGGTGCTTAACTTTATTTGGCTTGATGCTTTTATCTATCAAAAAAAGAGGCTGACTTGAGTCAGCCTCTTTTTTTTAATTACCATTCTGAGTTGTTGTAGGTTCTATTATTATGGGTTCTACTGTAGGTTCTGCTTTTTTGGAGCTTTTGGTTTTACTCTTCCCAATTGGAATGCTTAAACCCGCTTGGAACGTGGCAAATAGTGGATCTATTGGAATTAGTTGTTTTGAAAACCTTAGAGGCATATAGTCGGAACCTATGAAAAAGTTTATTCCTGATTTTGGAGTGAAGTTAAGTAACCATCCAAAAGAGGTATAGGTGTTAATCATTGAATAAGAGAGAGTGGCACTAAACCATTTTGCCGGGAGAAACGAATATGAAAAAGTAAGCTCATTGATGGTCTTGAAAGGTAAAAATCTCCCGGTATAAAGCAGACCAATATTCATCTTCTCTTTTAGAAACGGGTAAGAGAGACCGGCATAAAGAGTAGCGTTGAGTTTAGTGATTTCGCTCTGAGATATTCCTGTCACCTCCTTAAAATCTGCAATAGCAAAGAGACTATTTTTAAGGTTTTCAATCTCCTGGTCTATAGTAAGATTACTTATATTGACATTTTGGAAACCGGTGTATGTAGTGTTTGATGTGGCATTTGCTCTTCTTATTGCTGTGGCAGGGAAAGAGATAAGTCCAAGGTCTGATACAGAAAGAGAAGCTGTAAGTCCATCAACAGGAGTTCCAAGGGAGAGTCTATAACTTGCACCTAAATCTACACCAAAACCAAAGCCTCCAATACCGAGGTCAGAAGGATTCATTTTGATACTTTTAACGCTACCATTTGCATCTTTTTCAAATTCCAACCCTTTTCCCATAATGGTGGCTGTAGCAGATGAAGAGATAACCCACTCATTGGTTCCAAGTGTAAGATCAAGCTTGTCTAAATTTACAAGGGCATTATCGACTGCTACTAAAAATTTCACTCTCCCCCCTACACGCAATCCTTCAAGAAAAGGAAGCGCCTGAGAATACCCTAAGGAGAACTGAGCATAAGCATCTTGAGCCACTGCTAGGTTTCTAATTTGATATTCTGTCTGCGCAGAGGTCATACCCAGTTTTAAAAACTTGAAAAACTCATCAGGTATATTCGAGTTAACATTAACTCTTATTCCGAGATCTATGGTCCAGAATGAGGATTTGCCGGTAGCAAATCCCAAGTTAAAGAGATCATAGTTCACTCTTCCTGAGAGAAAAGTTTCCGGACTAAGAGTTGAAAGAAATGTATCTGCAGATACATCGGGATGAAGGAATGTCCCCATCTTTCCATTATTTAATGGATAGAAAAAATTCTTAACAGCCATATTACTCTGAATATCGAGTCCAATAGTGCTGATTAAAGGGAAACCTAAATACCCTTGTCTCGGTGCAAAAGAGGGATTAAGAGTATGTCTTAAAGTAGAGTTTTCGAGAAAATAACTCGTTCTCAATGTCTGTGCTCCAAGTGATAAAGAGGTTATCAATAGAAGAGCAGTTGCTATATATCGTGATACTTGTTTCATAATAGTATATTTCATTAGTTAGAGTTATTATTTATTATTAGGGTTTATAGTTAGACCACCTTTCACCTTTGCTTTTAACACCGCTCTTATATAACACTGTTCATTTATCTGCCTACCGGATGTGTTAGGTGCAGAAACTCTAAATCTTAACTCCAAAGCCCCTATCTTTTTAACAGATTTTGAAGAGTCAGAAAGTTTAAGATTCAATATAGAAACTTTAGGCACCTCTGTCCCATCACAACCGGAAATTCTTTGAGTCGTAGATTGTATACCCGGAATAACAGCCATGTTTTCATCTAATGCCGCAATAGTAAATTCAAACTGAAGTGGGAAAGAGTTTTCTATTGTCCCTACTAATCCTAGTTCTGATTCTCTTATAATATTAGCAATCTCGTCAGGAATACCCTTGATGGTATCTTTGAAAGAGATATTAAAATCTTTACCAAAGCTAATAGGGATAGTAAATTTTGCACGAGCCTTGAGATCATAATTTGCGTTAAAGTCAAAAACATGTTGCTCTGATATGTCAGTGCTAACATTAAATGCAAGTTTTAGAGAGTCAGGAATCTTCTTAATAAGATCCCCAATAGGTGACTGAATAAAATTATATCCTGATCCCATACCGACATTATCCTTAGCAACCCAGTATTTTATAGAGTCCATTTTAGCAATAGAATTAAACTTAGGGATAGATAATGAGATATTTTGAATACCGGCATTATTTACTACACCACCCACATATGGTTTAATAGATAAATCAGCATTGACAGGGATACCAATATTACTTTCAAGTACCATCTCCAAACGAGGATTATCGAAATCGAGAACAAAGTCCGGAGATTTCATAAAGTTAGGTATTTCGCTAAGAGGGAAAGTAAAGGTTTCAGGCTTATCCATAGTGTATTTTACCCTACAATAAACTTTAGAAATTAACAACTCGCTAAGTCCTCCGTTGATCTTGACAGATATATTATCTCCTTCAAGTTCTGAGAGTGTAATACTTGGTTTATCTACTGCAATATTCGCAGAAACCTTAATATAATCAGTAGCATCAAGAGTTCCGGAAATAGGTTTTCCATCAAATTTTACACCTATGACTTTTATAGGGTCAATAGAGAGTTTGTTGTTAACAATTCTCGCATCATGAATTATAAATTCATTTTCCGCATTAACCCTTGAGTCCTTGAACATAAATGCTTTGGGGAATTTAATTTTTGCATTTACAAC
>CAYSND010000072.1:0-1388 GCA_964432305.1 uncultured Muribaculaceae bacterium
CTTAAAACCGGCTTATAGTTTTAGAAATGTCTATTCATATAATAACATTACTTTCCTAATCGCTTCAAAAGTTATCGAAAAGAAGACAGGTAAGAGTTGGGAGCAGAACTTAAAGGAGAGGATTTTAGAACCTATAGGGATGTCTGCGACCACCATGAATCAAGAGGGGTTTGAGTCGGCCGGGGAACACTCTACCATCCCTCACGACTTTTGGTATGTTAAAGACTCGATGTATGTCTCCCCTATTTATGGGGAGGAGCAGGCTCTGCATTGGCTCACTGTTATAGGTCCGGCAGGGAGTGTAAACTCCTCAGTTTCAGATATGGTTAAGTGGGCAGATTTCCACATAAACAATGGAAAAGTGGGGGAGAAACAGGTCCTCTCTAAAAAAAATATGGACTTTCTGCATAGAGGGCAGACAATAGTTTCTCAAGACTCCACATATATAAGACTTTATGGTCATTGCTGGTATGTGGAGCAGAATAATAAGTATAAACTTATATTCCACACAGGTACCACTTGGGGATATACTGCAATATGTGCCTTCGTCCCCGAACTTAAATTGGGGTTGATGGTTCTTTGTAACGCTGAGGTTCCTGCATCTCCTCGATATGCCATAATGCGCAGAGTAGCAGATCTTTTCTACGGGGTACCGACTGCAGAGCTTAGGGATTGGAACAGTGAGTATTTGAAAGAGTGGTGGGCAGAGGAGAGGAGTGATTTTGCTGAGAAAGAGGCAAAAGAGGGGGCAAAGGTGGCTCTTCCTGCTCCTCAAAACCTAAAAGCGATAGTGGGAAAATATACTAAGGAGGCTCCGTTTGGAGATGCCGAGATTACCCAAAAAGAGGGGAAGCTCTATATAACAATAGGGAAGTATGGGTGGAGACACGAATTGACACATGTTTCCGGCAACGACTTCTCTTTCAGGTCTGACGGTCACAAGTTCCCTATTACCTTTACTTTCGATGAGAAAGGGAAAAAAGTTCTCTCTTTTGAGGTGGACTTTAATTATGGTGAAGATTTCGGTCCTTGGGTTAAAACTAAATAATAACAAATACAATGAAAAAATTTCTTTCGGTTTTACTTATTATTCTCTGCACCTTTTCATTGCAGATTAGTGCTCAAAAGAAGAGTGCTAAACTCCCTACCCCGATACGATTGGTTGCCCCGATAATAGGGGTCTCTTCTACTGCTGAGGAGGGGATGGCTGCGGCTCCTCTTACATATATCAATGCAATAAAAAAAGCGGGTGGAGTCCCTTTGGTTATTCCAATGACCTCCGATTCCACAGAGTTGGCAAGAGTTCTTGGAGTTATAGATGGTTTGGTTATGACAGGAGGGGAGGATGTGGACCCCGGTGGTGCCGAAGTTTTGCATCAGGTGGACCT
>CAYSND010000072.1:1398-8125 GCA_964432305.1 uncultured Muribaculaceae bacterium
GGATGTGGACCCTTTGAAAAATTATGGTGAAGAGCCTTTAAGGGCAATGGGGGAAATTGCCCCAAAAAGGGATGCTTTTGATATGTTACTTGCAAAGATGGCGGTCGCAAGGGGGGTTCCGGTTCTTGGGATCTGTCGTGGCTGTCAAGTATTGAATGTTGCTTTTGGTGGAACTCTTTATCAGGATATTCCATCGCAAGTCCCCACCTCTACAGTTAAACATCGTCAGAGTGCCCCAAGGGAGTATGGCACACACTCCATTCATATCGAGAGTGGTTCCGTTTTGCACTCATTGTTATTAGTAGATTCAATAGCAGTTAACTCTTACCATCATCAAGCTGTCAAAGATATTGCCCCCTGTTTTAAGGTTACTGCCCGTTCAAGTGACGGGATAGTGGAGGCAATAGAGCCTATTGGTGCAGCAAGAAAAGATGTTAAAAATGTATTGGGAGTTCAGTTCCACCCTGAGGGACTTGTTTCGGCAGGAGACGATACTTTCCTCCCATTGTTTAATTGGCTTATAAATATAGTGAAAAACAAGTAATTACTTGTCACATTTAACCTATATTTGTATTCTATGTGACCTTTTATCGTTAGCTAGGTTTTGATTAATTAACATAAAAATTTTATTATGGTTACTATTAGAAAAATTTTCGGAAAGAGTCTTATCGCACTCTTTTTGATATCAACATCTTTATTGATGTTAACCTCTTGCGACTTGCTCACCGTAATTGAGCCTACTCTTACTCTCTCTCCACAAACCATAGAATTAAATTCGGCGGGAGAAAAACAGACTATTACTATTACTACTAATCAAAAAGAGTGGTCTTTCACTCAAGAGGGTGACTGGTTTACAGTGGTTAAAGAGGGAAACACCCTGAATATTACTGCTTCTGCCAACACCACGCTTACTCCTAAAACAGGAGGTAAAATAACTGTAAGAGCGGGTGCTCTCAAGGATAATACCAATGGTAAGGAGAGCAACAGTAACATTAATTATAAAGAAGAGTCAGTTACTATAACACAGTTAGGTGCTGCCGTCTCTGCTGCCTCTTTTGTAGGTAAATGGAAAGTGGATAATAATATCTACCTCTTTACTGCTGACCTAAAATGTACTCTCTATGTTCCTATACCGGAGATGAATGGTTTTGTCGTAAAAGAGGCCGGAACTTATGCCTATAACGAAGGGACTAAAACTGTTGTTATAACCCTTCCATCCGGAGTAACTAATATGGTTGTTACATCTTATACTGTTGAAAGTATCATTACTACAGTTAACGGTAAAGCAGTAGTGCTTAATAAACATGCAGGTGAAATTACCATTTTAGATACATTTTTGGTTGGTGGAGTCTCTTATCCTGTAGATTATACAGCAGCTCTGGCATACTGTACCGGAAAGGGGGGTGGAGTGATTTTACATATTGCCTCCATTGCAGGTGTTTCTCAAGGTAACCCTAAAGGATATCCTGAGTTCACCCTTAAAAAAGCTACTCATATAGAGCTTATCTTTACCTATCATTGGAATTGGGAATATGGGGCTAAAAAGAATGTGGTGGCTTATATCAACGATAAATCTACAGGGACGAGAGTGTTAGAGTGTGCTCAACTCCCTTATCCCGGACAGGGGGGAAAAGTTAATGCTAACTGGTCAGGTTACCCCAGAGGTAAGGTTTTACAGGCAGGTACTTATGTAGTCCGCTCATCAGATGAGGCTACATGGAGTTATGCTTATGACACAATAGATGTAGGAATGACCACCATTCTTGGGTGGTAGTAATTAACTTTATTTATAATGAGAATAATCCTTTTATTACTTTTAATTTTTTTAGCAGGGTGTGGTCAAAAAAATAATAGACCAAATAATAATTCAGGTGACGTAGAGGTTTTTGTAACCACTGCTGATAAGTCAGAGCTCTTTAGTAAAAAGCAACTTGCATTTAATGAGATAAAGGAGATTCTTCCAAATACTATAACTATTAATCCTGAGGAGAGATTTCAGACAATAGATGGATTCGGGGCTGCTATTTCCGGTTCTTCTGCATATAACCTGACTAAGATGAGTAAGAGTGAGCGTACAAAGCTTCTTACTCATCTTTTTAGTCTTTCCGATGGGATAGGTCTTAACTACATTAGAGTATCGATCGGGTGTTCTGACTTCTCTCTTGATGAATACTCATGTCAGGAAAAGCCTGGGATAGAGAATTTCGATATTCCGTTGTTAGATAGACAATATCTTATTCCGATTCTAAAAGAGATTATTGCCATTAACCCAAAAATTAAAATTATGGGTTCTCCTTGGACCCCTCCCCGTTGGATGAAAGTGAACAATTTAGAGGAGAGAGAGCCACATAATTTTTGGCACTCAGGACAGCTAAATCCTAATTACTATAAAGAATATGCTGAGTATTTTGTGAGGTGGATTCAGAGTATGGAGCAGGAAGGGATAGGTATAGAGTCAATAACTATACAGAATGAGCCGTTAAATAAGGGGAACTCTGCCTCCTTGTATATGACTTGGCAGGAGCAGAGAGATTTCATCAAAAATGCTCTTGGACCTGCATTTCAAAAACATGGTATTACTACCAAAATTCTCATATTCGATCATAACTATAATTATGACGATATAGCTGACCAAAACGACTACCCTCATAAAATTCTTGCCGATGAAGATGCAGCGCAATATATTGATGGCTCTGCATACCATGCTTATGGAGGGGATAAGTCAGAACTATTAGATATTCAGAGCCATTTTCCTAATAAGAATCTCTATTTCACTGAGATCTCCATTGGGGGGTGGGGCGGAGGTTTCGGAGCAGACCTGCTATGGAATATGAGGGAAGTTTTCATTGGAACGATTAATAACTATTCAAAAGCCGTTATAGTTTGGAACCTTATGTTAGATGATACTCATGGTCCTAAAAGACCGGGAGGGTGTTCAAACTGTTATGGTGTAGTGGATATTAATAAAAGTGACTACAAAAGACTTACCTATAACTGTCACTATTATAACTTAGCACATTCGGCAAAGGTTATTAAGCCCGGTAGTGTGCGAATAGGTATAGGGGGTTATTCTTCTACGGGGCTAATATATACCGCTGTAAAAAATCTTGATAATAGTTATGGTATAATTGCACAAAACGATAATGACCAGACTCTTCCATTGATATTTGCCATAGGGAAGAGATCATTTAGCTACTCACTTCCAGCAAAAAGTATAACCTCATTTACATTTGAATAGTGTTACCTAGTCCTGGAAAGATCTTTTATGGAACTAAACGAAGTGTTGTTCCAAGGGCGATCTTCATTAACATAAGGGATAAGATTAAAGCTAATCTTATATTTAGAGTCTTTATCAGTAATGATATTAATGACTGAAAGGAATTCGCTCTTAAAGTCTAAAAACTCTTTTTCAGTAACCTCCTTGCCACTAAATAGAATATAGTCCTTCAAAGTCATATTGGATACGATCCCTTTAACCATTAAAAGGTACTGATTAAGGAGTGTCTGATCAAGAGAAAGCTGAAGTTTAGCCTCTTTATCTTTTCCGTTAATAACATAGCGCGTAGAGAAGAGGTAAGGGGAGGGGATCTGGATAGAGGTTCCCTCTTTTTTCATACTCTCATTTACAATATCTCCAACACTCTTTCTTAAATAGAAATATAAAATACCGTCTGCTTCGTAAAACTGAAGTAGATTATTAATCTCTAAATCCGGAAATACAGGAGTAGCTATGGAAGCCGTTTCGATTTTTTTCATTCCGAAACTTACAGTGCTTCTCTGGGTAAACTCCATATAAGAGATAGGAGCCTGTGCTGCCATTATAGGAATAAGGATGTTCAAACTATTAACATACTCATTTATAAGCACTTCTTTACCATCTACCTTAATGGTAGTTATACTTGTCGGTGGGGTAAATGAGACAGAGATATCCGGGAGGATAAAAATATATCCAAATAATGAGACTTTTTTCTCCCCAATCATCCATTTTTTTATAAGCTCAGAATTTTTAAGAAATGAGATATCAATAGAGAGTTTTTTGTTTAAAACTTTTCCGGCAAGTAATACCTCAATATCAGCAGACTCATATTTTCCCTCGAAAGTATACTCTGTATCCCCTTTAGTTTGAATAACAGAACAAATTACATTCATTTCCGGATAACCGAGAATTATGTTCTTTAAAGTAACTGTTGCCTTGTTTTTATCTAAAGCCGTAATCTTCACAGATGCATCCGGATAATCAGTGACACTCTCGTTCAATGCGTTTATAATCAAACCATTCTCTTCAATGGTATACTCATCGGCGATTGCGGTGGTAGGTCCATTCTTAGAACAAGAAGAGAATATAAGAGTCGCTGCTGCAACAAGTGTAAATAATATTTTAACTGTTTTATTCATTATTATCAAATGGTCAATGTCTCACCCTCAGACTTGGCAATTATAACCGCTCCACACATATCTCCGTATGAATTAGTGCATGTCCTTGGCATTTCTACGATTTGGTTAACTGCAAGAATCATTCCAATCCCCTCCAGAGGTAGTCCTGCCACATTTAATACAACAGTCATCATAACCATTCCTGCCATTGGAATACCTGCGGCTCCGACTGATGCAAGAAGAGAAGTGATAACAATAGTAATTTGCTGCCCAAGGGTTAAATCTATTCCATAGACTTGAGCTATAAACAATGCTCCAACACACTCGAAAAGTGCAGTGCCATTCATATTTATTGTACATCCGAGTGGTAAAACAAATCCTGCCACTTTACTTGAAATTCCACATTTTTCATGAGAGTCGCGGATAGAGAGAGGGAGGGCTGCATTTGAGGAACAGGTAGTAAAAGCAGTGAGTATTGGAACGGACATTTTTTGGATATGCCTCCAAGGGTTTTCTCTTCCAAGAAATCTTACACTTGCAGGGAGAATAAGTAGTCCATGAATCAGGCACCCTCCCCATACCACTAATACAAATAACCCAAGGCTTTGTGCTATACCTAATAGTTTTTCGGGATCTGCCGCCTCTTTCCCCACCATATTCGCTACTATTGCAAAGACTCCAATAGGGGTTAATTTGATTATGAACATAGTAAGCTTCATGGTTACTTCATAAACTGCCTCGAAAATACTTCGTAAAGTAGTTTGGTGTTTTTCTGCAGCTTTCATTGAAAAAATACCAAATACTATTGCAAAGAAGATAATAGGAAGCAAATCACCTTGCGATAAATCCTCAAATAAGTTTTCCGGAATAATGTTTGTTAATTGTTCAACAATAGAAACCTTCCCTGCAGCAGCAGTGGCTGCAATCCCTTCTGCTGAGGGGATATTGACCCCAACTCCCGGTTTTACAATTTTTACTAAGATTAACCCAATAACAATAGCAATAAGAGTGGTAAAAAGGTAGTAAAGGAGAGTTTTTCCCCCGATCCTTCCGAGCTCTTTACCACCCCCCATCCCTGTAACACCTAAAAATATTGAAGAAAATACAATTGGAATAACTATCATTTTTAAAGCTCTTAGGAAGAGGTCTCCCGCCCAGGAGACATAACCTATATACTTTGAAAGGAAAATCCCATAGAGGGCACCAAGAGCAATCCCGATTAAAATTTGCCATGGGAGGGAAATTTTAGGAAGGTGTAGTTTCATTTTAGTAAGAGTTATTTATTAGGTCTATTAGCTTATGATTGAAAGAGCTCTTTTCAATAAGATCTTCTATAGTAAGATGCATCCTATATCTCCACTTATGTTTGGAATCAGAGGGGATGTTTATTCTTTCGGAATGAGGGTCTTTAGCGCGAATTTCTCCATCTATACTGAGCCAATCCTGAAGGGGAATAATGGTCAGCATAGAGTTAGTATTAAGGTGTTGGGTTATAATCTTTTCACAAATCCAAGGTTCACACTTTATGGGAGCTTCTCCCCACTCTCCAAGCACATTGTTAAAGAACCACTGTGTCTCCTCTCTATTCTCTTCCCACCATCCCCGAATAGTGCTGGTGTCGTGTGTCCCTGTGGAGCAGACACTTAGATAAGGATAGTGTGCAGGGTTGGCAAATCTTAGGTTTGTATCTTTAGGCATCCTCTGAATTTCAAGGGAGAGTACTCTAAGTTCTCTTAGTGTCTCCGGGACAGAATCAGGAATCATTCCAAGATCTTCTGCACAGGTAAGCATATTGGTGGCAGAGATAAGAGCAGGGAGTTTTTTTATAGCCTGAGCTTTCCAAAACTCATTGTGCCTCTTATAGAAGAAATGGTCATAGAGGGCGTTATAACTCCTTTTTTCAGAATCAGAAAGGTCTTTATAGGAGTATGAAAACTGTGAAGATATTCTTGGATGGAACTTTCCGGGCTCACGTGTATCTTCAATAAACAACACCTCCGAAACAAGTTTAAAAAGGTTCTCTTTTATAGATGAATCCTCCCTTTTAAAATAGTTTTCTATTTTTCTCTGAGTATCAAACTCAGGTTTTAGGGTAAAAACATCATTCTCTCCATGGGAAAGGAAAGTATCGATTACTTTTTGGGTTTCAGAGCCGAACATCTCCTCAAGCATATAATAACGGATATATGGAGTAGCATGTCTGAAGTAATTAAAGTAAAAACCGAACCCTTTTAACTCCTCTAAGGTAAATGGCAGAGCAGGTGAGAAATGCCCCATAAACCCTTTTACCTGTGAGGTGGGTATCTCCCAAATTCTAAAAAAACCGAGAATATGATCTATTCGGTAAGCATCG
>CAYSND010000073.1:0-8064 GCA_964432305.1 uncultured Muribaculaceae bacterium
GAGTCTTTTTTTTGTTTCTCCTGAGAGAAAGAAGTTGCGGCAAAAACCGTTAATAGAATAGCAGAGATAATGATTCGTTTCATGGGATCAAAATGTTAAATTTAGTTTTACCCCCAATGATGTATTGGGAGCAAGTGCGTAATTAGTATAGTTATTATTATTTGGCGAAATTATAGGTGAAATGATAGAAGGAGAGATGTTTAGGCTTAGGTCATCACTGACATCGAAATCGCTCATTATGGCAAAGACATTTGCATCTACAATCTGTAAAACATATCCGGCAACTGTGGCGAGAATAGAGTAGTCACGGAATCTTCGGAATGAGTCTCGGTAGTATTTAAGATTATCGGCACTCATGCTCCCTTCGTAGTCACTTCCTGGGGTAGTTGCTTGGTTATAAAGGTCTTTATAGCGTTTATATTGTGTGCCGTTATAAGTCCAAGCATATCCGCAACCGACTAATACTCCATAAAAAATTGGTATTTTCCAGTAATCACCATTATATGCCTGCCCAAGTCCAGGTAGCATTGCTGAGTAGAGGGTCGCCTTCCCAGGATCATGTGAAAGTTCTGATTTATAAGAGACTATCCCATCTAGGACTGATCCCCAATAACATAGTGCAGCACCTAAATAGAAGAGATCTCTATTATTGGCATCGGAAACAAGTCCGGATTTTTTATACTTTTCATTATAGCTCCACCCTCCATAAATCATCCCACCGATACTTCCATATATTATCGGGAGTTTCCAATAATCCCTATTGTATATCTGTGCTGAACCTGGGAGGAGCAGAGAGCCCCCCCAAGAGTAGATTACAGACATGGTGTCTTTATGGGCAAGGGAGCTAAAATATTTCTTCAGTGAGATATTGTTTACGGCAGGTGCAAGCGAATCCCCTTTTTGTTGCTCTCCTGTGTTGCGGCCATGAAGATTCCTATCAGTGGCAAACTGAGCGTTTGCTACCTGATAAGAAAAAAACAATAGTAAAATAAATACTAAATGATGCCGCACTCCTATTCTCCCCTATAAATTAAAGCGTTCCAATGCCTTGAGGAAGTCTTCAACCTCCCCATCATTTTCGAACTGGATGGTTATACTTCCACTTCCTTTTTCAGAGCGTTTTAAGCTAATATTGTTGTTGAAATATTGTCCTACTATCTCCAATAAACGATAATAGGTTTCAGGGAATTCTATGTTTAGATCCTCTTTTTTAGGTTTGTTTTTTCCTTTTAATACTTCTTGAGCCTTAGCCTCTAACTGTCTTACAGAAAGTCCTTTTTTAATAGTAAGATCACATAATTTAAGTTGCTCTTCCACATTATCGATGGAAATCAGGGATCTTGCATGTCCCATGCTTATTTTCCCTAATCTTACAGCGGACTGGATTTCAGCAGGCAGTTTTAGTAAGCGCAGATAGTTCGTAACGGTGGTTCTCTTTTTCCCAACTCTTTCAGCCATAGCCTCTTGAGTGAGATTACACTCTTCTATAAGTCTTCGAAAACCGATTGCTATCTCAATAGCATCCAAATCCTCCCTCTGAATATTCTCCACTATCGCCATCTCCAACATCCCTTGGTCATCTGCTTTTCTAATATAAGCTGCTATGGTGGTTAATCCTGCTTTTAAAGCGGCTCTATATCTCCTTTCTCCACTTATAATTTGGTATTTAGAGCCGATGCTTCTAACAGTAATAGGCTGAATAAGACCGAGTAGTTTTATGGAGTCAGCAAGTTCCTGTAGTCCCTCTTCATCAAAAGAGGTACGGGGCTGATATGGATTAGGAGTTATTCTATCTAAAGGAATATCGGAAATAGAAGCTAATCCCGCTCCGGTTGCATGCTGATTTGCTTGTGCATTGTCATAAGCCAATTTTTCCAAAGGGGAGAGTGTCCTTGGTCCCCCTTCGTACTCAGCAAATCTATCCTCTTTTTTGAGAGGTTCTGCATCTGAAATCAGAGCGCTTAATCCTTTGCCTAATGCTGACTTTTTTGTTGTCATATTCCGAGTCATGAATTCTTTTTAATAATCTCTTTAGCGAGATTCAAGTAATTATTAGTCCCTGTGGAGACTGCATCGTAAAGAACAGCAGGTTTCCCATGTGATGGGGCTTCGCTTAATCTTACATTTCTCTGAATAATGGTATTAAAAACCATATCTGAAAAATGGTGCCTTACTTCATCAACCACTTGATTTGCAAGTCTTAATCTTCCATCAAACATAGTTAGCAAGAAACCCTCTATTTGAAGAGAGGTGTTTAACCTATTTTGAACTAACTTTATAGTGTTTAATAGTTTTCCGAGCCCTTCAAGAGCAAAGAACTCACACTGTACCGGTATTATAACAGAATTAGCAGCGGTTAGGGAGTTAATAGTAATCAGACCCAATGAGGGAGAACAGTCTATAATTATATACTCATAATCATTTACCACGCTTGCAAGCGCGTTTTTAAAAATCATCTCTCTCTCCTCCAAATTCAACATCTCTATTTCAGCTCCTACCAAATTAATATGAGAAGGGACAAGTTTTAAATCTATAATCTCTGTGTCGAGAATAACATCTTTAAATGTATGAATTCCAATTAGAACCTCATATAGAGTCCGCATAGAAGTAGAGTCAGGATCGAAATCAAGCCCCGAAGTAGTATTTGCCTGTGGATCAGCATCTATTAAGAGAGTCTTTTTCTCCATAACTGCCAGAGAGGCAGCTAAATTTATAGCCGTAGTCGTTTTACCTACGCCCCCTTTCTGATTAGCTATTGCGATTACTTTTCCCATAAATTTTAATTAGCGATTATCCCACTAATTTGCAAATTTAGAAAATCTTTTCTTCAAAAAAGATATTTATGTTAGTTTTGTACCCAAATTTAAGAAAAAGATGAAAGATTCCCGATGGATGGTGATTGCTAATCCGGAAGCCGGTAGTGGTAAAGTCGCAAAAGACTGGACTATTATCGCCGAACTTCTCAAGGAAAAAGGTATCTCTTTTGACTATCTTTTTACTGATCACAAATATCATTCTATAGAGCTAATGAACTCTTCTATCAAAAAAGGGTATAAGAATTTTATCGCTGTTGGTGGTGATGGTACTATTCACGAGGTTATTAACGGGATCTTTTTTCAACAAGATGTTCCTCACGATGAAATGACTCTTGCTGTAATTCCTGCCGGATCAGGGAATGACTGGATTAAAACATTCAATATCTCTGAAGGTTATAGAGATGCTATTTCTGCTATTGCTCTTGGGAGGAGTATTAAACAAGATGTCTCGAAGATACATCTTGTGGACTCTATGGTAGAGCATACGCGTTATATGGCAAATGCCCTGGGTGTAGGATATGACGCGATGACCTGTTTATATTCTAATAAAGCGAAGGAGTCCGGAAGAAACGGTAAGTCTGTCTATATTCGTGCAGCCATTAAGGCTTTTTTCACTCATCGCTCTAAACATTATTCAATAAAGGTGGATGGTAAACCTTTTTTTGACGGGAAAGTTTTCTCCATTTCACTTGGAAATGGGAGATTCACAGGGGGCGGAATGCAACAGACACCCGATGCAATAGTGGATGATGGTTTTATTAATCTGTTGATAATTCCCAAAATCCCAAAAATTAAAATTATCTTCCACTTTCCTAAACTTTTTTCAGGTAAGATTTATAATGTTAAGGAGCTTTTGTATGTGAAAGGGAGAAAATTTGAAGTTTTCTCTACTCCTAATGATAGGGTGGAGATAGATGGAGAGGTTTTTGGTTATACTCCTATGAGACTTGAAATTATCCCTAAAGCAATTAATGTTGTAGTAGGGGAGAACTTTAAACAGGATCCACATCTATAATTATTTCTCCTTCAAGCCTTTCTGTCTTATTTAGTAGCAATTTTTTTATGTAAGAGAGTTTTGCATTTCTATTTAATTTAATCCTAAAAAGAGATATATATTCCCCCTGTGTTCTATCTATTGGAGGGGCAATGGGTCCCAAGTAATTAGTTATTCCGGCAGAGCAGATAATCTCCTCCACCTCTTTGCATCTGGTAGAGAGCCTCTCTTTATATCTGTCTTTTATGGTTATCTCTATTAGGCGGAGGA
Source organism: uncultured Muribaculaceae bacterium (assembly GCA_964432305.1). GTDB lineage: Bacteria > Bacteroidota > Bacteroidia > Bacteroidales > UBA932 > CAYSND01. Next base: position 4,081 of record CAYSND010000073.1, read on the forward strand.
ATGGGGGGTAGTCAAACTCTTTTCTCTCCTCTAAAAGTGCAGGGGTGCCGGCATTATTAAAAATAGGATGGTCAGGTTGCGAGGTCTGAATTATAAGTTTTCCTTTTTTTTCTCTCCTCCCTGAGCGTCCTTTTAACTGAGTTAATAGTCTTATCCCTTTTTCGTCTCCCCTAAAGTCATTTACAGCAAGGAGACTCTCTGCAGATATTATAGCTGTTAATGTGAGGTTCCCAAAGTCAAATCCCTTGGTTATCATTTGGGTTCCTACTAAGATATCTATTTTGCCCTTTGCGAACTCTTTTAGAATCTTCTCCTCTTCGCTTTTATTTCTGGCAGTATCGGCATCAAATCTTGCAATTATTGCTGTAGGGAACAATATCCCTAACTCCTCTTCCAACTTTTCGGTCCCTGCACCTAAGGGGAGGAGTGCTTCAGCACTGCAAGAGGGGCATTTGCCCACTACCTTCTCCTCTGATTCACCCCTCTCTGCGGAGTGGGGAGGGTGAAGTTTAATGCTAAAGCCACAATAGTGGCAGCTAAGGGTGTTATTGAACTTGTGGTAGGTAAGATTAATATTGCAATGAGTGCATTTTGGAATCTCTCCGCACTCGGAACATTGTACCAAAGGGGAATAAGCACGCCGAGAGCGGAAAATAATGGTCTGTTCTTTATTGTTTAGACGCTCCTCTATCTCTTTTAGAAGTATTTTGGAGAAGGAGCCTTTTATTGCCCTTTTTTTTCGCTCTTTTATCATATCGACTATCTCCACATCGGGCTCTTGTGAGGAGTAGTAACGCTCATTTAGGACCACCTCGGCGAATTTTCCACTCTCAACATTGTAAATAGTTTCATAAGAGGGTGTTGCGGAGCCAAGGAGGACATTTGCCCCTTTTATTTGGGCAAGAATCATAGCAGCATCGCGTCCATTATATCTTGGAGAGGGGTCGCTCTGTTTGTATGAGCTATCGTGCTCTTCATCTACTATTATTAATCCGAGGTTCTTTATAGGGAGGAAAAGTGCCGACCTAAGACCGAGAATAAGAAATGGCGCTCTACTACTGTTTTCAGAAGAGAGTTCTGCGATTATCTCTTTTCTTTTGGCAATGGTTTGTCGTGAGTGATATACGAGTAGTTTTTCTCCGAATATCTTCTCAAGTCTATGGCTTAACTGTCTGCTTACAGCAACTTCAGGGAGGAGGTAAAGTACATTTTGTCCTTTATCTAAACATCTGTTTATTAGATGTATGTATATTTCGGTTTTACCTGAGCCGGTTATGCCGTTGAGGAGAACAGTTTTATTCTTTTTATGGAGTGATATAATCTCTTCGAGTGCATTCTGCTGGATATCTGTGAGAGGGTAGGGGGGAGTGGTTTTGATATCGCGCACCTTCTCTTCTTCACTCTTTTTCGGACGTTTTACCCTTAGGCTATAAGGGGAGGCTGCTTTATAAACCTCGCCCACACTACACATATAGTATTTTGCAATCTCTCTCCAAAACTTAATTTCATCTCTCTCTACTATTGGAATATGTTCATCTACTGCTGAGATTGGGCGTACTCTCTTGGGGTCATAATCTGATATATCTTTAATCTCCTCGACCACAGAGGGGTAATTTTTCCCTTTTAGAGGAACTTGTACAGTGCTACCGATAAAGATTTTTTCTTCGAGATCAGAAGGGATGGAATAAGTTACCTTGTCGCTGAATTTCAGCGGCATTATAACATTAGCATATTTAGTTTTTTTAATTTCCATTTTGGCAATAAGAGTTTCTCTTCTTGTGCGAAGTTACGAAGAATCGAGAGACTAAGAAATAAAAATTTGGGGATTAAAAAATTATCTCTATTTTTGCAGTCCCTAAAAAGAATGGTGCCATAGCTCAGTTGGTAGAGCAAAGGACTGAAAATCCTTGTGTCCCCGGTTCGATTCCTGGTGGCACCACAAAGAGAAAGCCTCTCGCAAACGCGAGGGGCTTTCTCTTTGTGGTGCCGAGGCACCTGATTTCTATCCCCTCCATATCCTCCCCAGCGGGGAGGAGGATGCACGCTGCTACTCTCTTCCGCTTACTTTATATTTATGTTGGTAGTTCTTGGGTAGTTTCGTCAAGTGCTGAAGTTTTGTACACTTAGGTACATTCGTACCGTAAGCACGAGCCGCAGCGGTCTCTGCAGAGACACCAAACTTCGTTTGGTTAATTTTCTATCCCCTCCTGTGTCCTCCCCAGCGGGGAGGAGGAGGCACGATACTATGTTTACACACTTCGTGTGATGGAGGCACGCTGCTACTCTCTTCCGCTTACTTTATGTTTGGTTTGGTGGTTCTTGGGTACTTTCGTCAAGTGCTGAAGTTTTGTACACTTAGGTACATTTGTTCCGTAAGCACGAGCCGCAGCGGTTGCTTCAGCAACACCTTACTGCGTAAGGTTAAAATGATGATTTTCGTTAAAGATAAAATGTCGTTATTGTTTTATTTCCAAAATGCACTATATTTGCAGCATAATAGAAATAAAATAGAATGTCATTTCTGGAATTTAAGACTAAAATGTTTGATTTTGCCTGCTTTAATATCTATCAGGTATATGCGTGGCAACCCGATTTTGACAGGAATAATCTTACCCGTTGGGCTAAAAAAGGGTACCTTATCCGATTAAGACAGGGATACTTTGCTTTCTCCGAATATAAGAACAAGCCGGATTATTCTCTTTATTTTGCAAATCGGATTTACCGTCCCTCTTATATTAGTCTTCACACAGCATTGTCATTCTATGGAATGATACCGGAAGCAGTCGTACAGATTACTAGCGTGACACCTCTAAAAACAGCATCATTCTCAAATGACTTTGGCGAATACTCCTATAAAAGTTTCAAGGAAAACCTAATGTTCGGGTACGATTTAAAGCCAATGGCTGACAACCGCACCATACAATTTGCCACACCGGAAAAGGCCTTGCTCGATTTGATCTACCTTTATCCCTTCTACGACAGCGAGCAGGAATTGGAGGAGTTGCGTTTGGATGAATATTTCATGCACTATGATTTAAATAAAAAATTACTACTGGACTATTGTTCTAATTTTCAAAGCAAGGCGCTTGAACATCGGGTAAAATTACTTTTTAAGAGTTATGATTTATGATACAGATTCAACAGATAAGAAATTATTTCCCTGCTCAGATTCGCGAAAATTCGGGTTTTGACAAGCACCTACTAAAAGAGTATTTGCAGCTAATGATTTTGGACTACCTTTCTTCTACTATTTACATCCAAAAGATGACTTTTATCGGTGGAACAAACTTGCGTTTGGTAAAAGGGATAGATCGCTTCTCTGAAGACTTGGACTTCGACTGTAAAGACCTCTCAAAAGATGAGTTTATTGAGATGACAAATGGAGTAATCCGTTTCTTAGAGCGTTCGGGGTTGAGGGTGGAAGAAAAGGATAAAGCAAATCCAAGACTATCAGAATTCCGGAGGAATATCCATTTTCCTGAACTTCTATTCGATTTGGGATTGAGCGGACACAAGGAAGAACGCTTTTTGATAAAGATTGAAAGCCAAGATCAAGGAGTCGTTTATCCTCAAGTTATCACAAATATCAGGGGTTGCGGATTCTTTTTCCCTTTTCCTATTCCTTCCGATGGCGTACTCTGTAGTATGAAAATCGCCGCCATGTTATCACGAGCCAAAGGACGTGATTTTTATGACCTTATGTTTTTATTGGGGCAATCCAAACCAGATTACGATTTCCTATCAAAACGATGTGGAGTTTATAACCTACAGGAGTTCAAACAAGCAACAGCCAAATTGTTAAAAACAGTTGATTTAAATAAGAAACAGAAGGATTTTGAACACTTGCTTTTCAATAAAGCGAACAGCGAGAAAATTTTGCGTTTTGGAGAATTTGTTGATTCATTAAGCGAGTAAACCCTTTTTCCCCAAAACGAAGTTTGGTTAGGGGGATGTTATTGAAGGGTTGAGTTTATCCGTATCTCG
>CAYSND010000074.1:0-7896 GCA_964432305.1 uncultured Muribaculaceae bacterium
GCGCACTTTTGACAGTTGTTGTTTTAGTACAAAACTCAAAGGGAGGCGGATTAGCCGCTAATTTTGCATCTGGTAATCAAGCATTTGGTGTTCGTCAAACAGCCGACTTTTTAGAAAAGACCACTTGGGCTTTAGCAGGAATAATAATTTTCCTATGTATCTCGGCTACTGCATTTATCTCCACATCTAAAGCAGGTGGAAAAGAATCAGGCATAAAGGAAAAAATCGAGCAGACAGCTCCTCAGCAAGGACAGCCTGAGTTTCCATCAGCAATACCTCAGATGCCTGAGCAGCCTGTAGAGTAAGAGTAGACTAAATAATAAAAAAAGGATGACTATTTTTTAGTCATCCTTTTTTATATTTAAGCATCTTTGTGGGTAGATGTTAAATGGTAAAAGTCAATAAATCAAGATTGTCGCAAACAATATAAATTTTCACCGCTACAAAGGTATGATTATAAAGTGACAGAGTGTTATCAATTCGTATCAAAAAAAGGCTATTATTACCCTTTTTCCTCTGTTTTCCTTAATTCTCCGGGTGTTTTTCCAATATATTTCTTGCAAAATCTTACCAAATGGGAGAGTGAAGGGAAGTTTTGATCGTCTGCTATGGTTTTTAATGGAATATCCGGGTCAGAGAGAAAGAAAAGTATTCTGCTTACCCTTCTTTTCTGCATCCAAGTATAGGGAGCCTCCCCAAACTCTTTATCAAATTGTCTTTTAAATGTGGGAAGGGCGACATTACATAGTTTAGCCAACTCCTCGACTGTGGCAGCTTTTGTGTAGTTTTGATAGACTTTTTCTCTAAACTCAAAGGAGTTTCCAACAATATAGTAGAGGAAGGAGGCTAACTCTTCCTTTGAGTAGTAGAGTCTTAATACCCAGAAGAGTTCTTGAAGTTTAATTTCATGGATGTGACGGCAGTTTGCTTTATCATCTAAGTACATTTTTAGAAGCTCCAAGAACTTCATAAGCTGCTCCTTAATCTCGAAAGGTTTGGTTTCAAACTTTATGGTCTTAGCGATTTCTGAGAGTTCCGAAATGCTACTGCGGGTGCAGAGGTGTGTGGCATTGTCAAAAACAGAAATCATTGATTCGCTCTCTTCAAGGACAGATACTCGCACATTACTGTTTCTTGGAACGAAGAGCATCTCTCCGGCAGAGAGGATTACATTAAACTCATTGCATTGAAAGCGAATTTTCCCCTTTAATAGGAATATTATATAATTAAGAGACGTTTCGCTATTGGGTACTTGATACCCTTTTTCATATTTGTAGAGATGGAACCCTGAGAGACTGTCTCTTAAGTAGTAGCGACAATTAGTGTGTTCGTTAACATATAATAAGCCCATAACTATAAAAGATTAGAATGAGCATCAAATATACGAAAAATAAGGGTTTTGTTAGATGTTAAGGAAAAAGTTTCCTACAAGCTCTATCTTTTCCGAAGAAGAACCGATGAAAATATCAAATACTCCACCCTCTGCGTTCTTCACCATAGACTCATTGTAAAAAGCTAACTCTTCGCTACTTATCGGGAATATTATTTTAGTTGATTCACCTGGTTTAAGGAAGATTTTTTTAAATCCTTTTAACTCTTTAACAGGTCTTGTAACAGATGCATATCTATCGCGGATATAGAGTTGAACTACCTCTTCTCCCCCATATTTCCCATTGTTTTTAATATCACATGAGATAGTGATAGTTTCTCCTTTTTTAATCTCTCTCTTATCTGTTTGAAGATTTGAAAAGGCGAAGGTAGTATAACTTAGGCCATGACCAAAGGGGTATTGAGGCGTGTTTTTCGAGTCGATATATGCAGAGACGTATTCTATTTTATTCTCATCCAATAATGGTCTGCCACTATTTTTGTGGTCGTAATAGATAGGGATTTGTCCTACTGAACGAGGGAATGACATAGGAAGTTTACCCGAGGGGTTATAGTCGCCATAGAGAACGGAGGCGATAGCATTTCCGGCCTCAATTCCTAAAAACCATGTGTAAATAATAGAGCCGACATTTTCAGCACACCATGGAAATGTCAATGGTCTTCCGGCTGATAGAAGTAGCACTATCGGCTTTCCCGTTTTGTGAATCTCTTTTATAAGCTCTTCCTGAACACCGGGGAGGGAGATGTCGGTTCTGCTTTTTGCCTCACCGCTCATGTGCCAGCTTTCGCCCATAAACATTAATACTACATCTGCTTTTTTCGCAACTCGAATAGCTTCTTTAAAGCCGCTCTTGTCGGAACCCTCTACTTCGCACCCTTTAGCATATAGCATCTTTGTGGTGGAGGGGACCCTTTTTAATAATCCGTCAAAAGGGGAGATATAGTCATCATAATTATCGCAAGGGACTGACCAATTCCCTTTCATATCTTCTCTCGACTTAGTTAGCGGGCCGATTACTGCAATGGTTTTCAGATTCTCTTTCAGGGGAAGAACAGAGTCATCCCTCTTTAGCATGACGATACTCTTTTCAGCTATCTCTTTTGCAAACTGACGATGTGAGGGGTTGTTTAGCTCTCTCTCCTCGCGATTTGTATCTATGTACTTAAAGGGGTCGTCGAATAGCCCAAGTTCAAATTTTTTATACAGAATCCTTTTTACAGCCTCGTCTATTAGAGATACATCTATTTTTTTATCTGATATTAAGTCATTTAAGTGTTTAATATATGCGCTGCTCTCCATGTCTATATCAACACCTGCAATAATAGCTTTTTTAGAGGCTTCTGAGAGGTCTTCTGCAAAGCCATGTGCAATAAGCTCCCCGATGGCACCCCAGTCACTTACCACTATTCCACTATAGTTCCATTTGTCCCTTAGAATGTCTCTATATAACCATTTGTTCCCGGTGGAAGGGAACCCGTTAATGTCGTTGAAAGAGGTCATAAAGGAGCCGACGTTGGCTTTAACTGCTGCCTCAAATGGTGGAAAATAGGTTTCGAAAAGTCTTCTTTCGCTTATATCTGTGGTGTTATAATCTCTCCCCCCCTCGGCTGCTCCATACCCTACAAAGTGTTTAGCACAAGCAAAAATGGAGTTAGTATCTCCTAATGCTTTTCCCTGAAACCCTTTTACTCTCCTTTCACTTATTTTGGAGGCGAGGAATACATCTTCTCCCGCCCCTTCCATCACTCTCCCCCAACGAGGATCTCTTGCAATATCGAGCATAGGTGCGAAAGTCCAATTTACACCTGCAGCCGCTGCCTCGACAGCAGCAATTCTCGCAGATTTTTCTATTGCATCCAGATCCCATGATGCTGCCTCGGCAAGAGGAATCGGGAAAGTGGTTTTGTACCCATGGATTACATCTAGTGCGAAAAGCAATGGTATTCCAAGTCTTGACTGTGTAGCATACTCTTGAACTTTACGAACATTTGCAACACCATGAATGTTTAAAACAGACCCTACTTCTCCTTTTATTATAGCTTCTCTTTTGTCGCTTTGATTGTTTAAAGGACCGGTTAAAGCATGATCCCCCGTGTATTGATTAAGTTGTCCTATTTTCTCTTGAAGTGTCATCAAAGAGAGAACGCTGTCAACTTTCTCTTTTATGGAGAGTCTCTGTGCTTGAATGGTTAAAGGTAAAAGTAATAATAGAAGTAAAAATGTGGTCTTTCTCATAACTTATATCTTTTTATAAACTCTAACATAATCTACCTCTATGGAGGATGGGAATATAGTATCGTCAATACCTTTAATTCCTCCCCAATTTCCCCCTACGGCAAGATTAATAATTAAATGAAATTTTTGATCGAAGGGCCAAGATTCATACCCTGTACCGTCATTTGTGTAAGTATAATAGTGCTTTCCGTCAACAAAACTTTTCCAACAGTTTTCATCCCACTCTATGGAGTAGACATGAAAGTCGGATTCTAAATCGGGGATATTAAGACTATTCCCCATCTGTGTTCCTAATATATGATTGTGTTTTTTTGTATGTGCAGTAGAATGAACCACACCTCTGTCATAACCAACATATTCCATTATATCTATTTCTCCGGAATTAGGCCATTTTCCGTAACTGTTCTCTGTGGGAAGCATCCAAACAGCGGGCCATAAGCCATTTCCGGGGGAGACCTTTATCCTAACTTCTATTTTTCCATAAAGCCAGTCCCCCTTACCCTTGGTTGTTAGTCTTGCAGAGGTGTAATTCTTATCACCTAATAATTCTTTATGAGCTGTGATTATAAGGGTACCATTATTAACCATAACATTTTTAGTGTTACTGTCTGTATAGAACTGCTGCTCGTTGTTACCCCATCCGATGGAGTTCCCGACAGTATCGAAGTTCCACTTCGTACTGTCAGGTAACCCCGAATAATTAAATTCATCATTCCACACCATCTTCCACTCTTTGTCGGATGAGCATGAACAAAGCATTAACACCAATAACACTACCAATTGTTTCATTACTAACCTATTTTAATAACCACATTGCTTTATTAATGCCGTCGTATTCGTCATATTGTCTTTTAAGCGCGCTCTTTAAGTTTTCGCCATTGTTCTGAACCTCATCAGTCGGATATTTCCATCTAACAGGAATTTTGGTTTTATCGTCAATGTTCATACTTGTTGCAGCGTTAATTGGAAGCACCGGATATTGAGTTCTGCGATATTCGAAAAATGCACCGTCACCATCCTGCTGGAAATTCATTAGATATTTCTGTAGCCAGATTTGTTTTAGCCTATCGCCGGAAGAGGCTTTATAAGCAGCTTCTCCTGCAAAATAACCACCGATGTATCCGGCATCTATTATCATATTGGAGTTATAAGTATTGGTTGCATCATAACTTGCTACAGCATTAAGGGCTGCAGTAACTCCATTCTTATAATATGTTTCAGAATTACCGGAAACCCATCCTAATTCTATAGCTTCAGCAATAATAAAACACTGTTCTGCGTAGCTTACATAGAGGAAAGGATCTCCTGCTTTAACCTTAGTATAACGATCGTTTATCAACGAATATTTACCTGCCAAGAAAGCTACGTTCAATGCGTTAAAGTCCATAGAAGGATCTGCTCCTACATAAGAGTTAAAGTCATTAGCAGCACCCCCTGCTGTTATTTTTGCAGTAGCGGGAGCTGCAAAATAGAATAGTCTTCTGTCGTTAAGATTTTTTAGCGCATCAATAACGACAGAAGAGACTACTGTCGCAGAGTTAAACATTAGTTGATTATAGAGAGGATGCCATGTTCCTGTAGCATCGGTATATTTTAGTTCGAGGTTATCAGCATTTGACCCCATAAGCACTCCTGAAGAGACAATAGCAGCAAATCTTGCTTTTTGCTCTGCAGTAATCTTTCTGCTCATAGACATCATAACCTTTAGTTGCATGGCATTACAAGCTTTCTGCCATTTAACCACATCTCCACCATAAATAATATCTCCGGTGAAGTTCTTACCTGCTTTAAAAAACTCCTCTCCCTTTTTTAAGTCTTCCAAAATTGCTTTTAAAACAGATTCCTGAGTATCGTAAACAGGGTATTGAATCCCTTGTTTTCCTTTACCGGCTTCTGAATAAGGGATGTCCCCGGTACGCATGGTAAGTCTATAGCCATTAAAAGCTTTAATAAAAAGCTGTAGCCCCTTAAAAGAGTTTTCATAATCTGTCCCGGTGGCATATTCCACCATCTTTTCAAGATTGGGAAGATTAGTGTAGGATTCAAAGCTACAAGTACCTATAAGATTGTATTGTGCCTCCATAGGGACTTCAGCCGCATAAGCAACATACTTTGGCAGTGCTTGAAAACTTGTATATGCTTTTCCGTCTGCTGCAAACCTAAATGTGTTTTTTAATGCACCGGTTGCAAGCATTTCAGGAGTTACAAGGGTACTATTATCGGGATTTGTATTAAAATCGTCGAATTTCGAGCATCCTGCAAGAGTAAGTGAAGAAATAAGTATAAGACCTATTATTTTATTTATTGTTCTCATATTACTCATTTTTAGAAAGAAAATTTAACATTAAAACCAAGGTATCTTACAGAGGGGTCAGTAAAGTTGTCTGAACCTCCGTCAGGATCTGAATATTTGAAGTCTTTAGCCCACATAAACATATTTTGAGCGGTAACTCCTACAGAGACCGATTTTGCCCAATTTTTAATAACGGGCTTAGGAAGTGAGTAACTTAAAGCCAACTCACGAAGTTTAATAAAGGTAGTCGAGAATGTATCGGCAGGACGACCTGCACCTCCCCAAGCTACTCCGGCGTGCATATCTTTTGCATATCTGTTAAATGTGGTTGCCACATCGTTCTTTGCGTAAACTCTATTGTCTGAAAGAACGTTTCCATAAGCATCATAAGCTACGGTTCCTGATACCACTTTAACTCCTTCACCTATGAAATTTGTGCTTCCAGGGTTAGCCACATCGGCTGCACGTGCTGCAGTAACTGATTTTGGATGAGCACCTGCTACCCACAAGTAGCTTTCAGTTAAAGAGTTTGTTAAACCACCAACTCTTCCGTCCACTGAGAAGGAGAATGTGAAGCTTTTATAACGGAGTGAGCCGTTTAATCCCCACATCCAGTCAGGGTCGGAATAACCATATACAGAATAGTAAGGGTTAAACTGTACTCGGCCATTAGAGAAGATGTGGTTTCCTTGAGGATCTAAAGCATAATCCTGAAGCACATAAGCATCTACTCTGTTTCCAACTTTTACCCAAGTTCTGTCGAGTGAGTATTTTTCATCTAATGCAGTATAGTAACGAGCATATTTTGACCAGTTCAAGTCGAGGTCAAGCTGCCACTCGGAAGTTAGAACCGGAGTCCCTTTAAGTGTAACTTCCCAGCCCTTTCTTGTTATCTCCTCATCTGTGTTTACAAATGTTCCTACATATCCTGAAGCTATAGAAATAGGCCCTGTTTTTAGGAAGTCATACATAAGTTTGCTATAGTATGAAACATCCAACATAAGCCTGTTCTTAAAGAACATCCCTTGTGTACCGACCTCAAATGTATTTGCGGACTGAGGAAGAATGCCGATAGGAGGGAGAGACCTTGACATGGTAGCAGAGGCAAAATTTGCCCACGATGGGTTTTGAACGGAGAATGTGGTATTAGTTTCATATATACCGGGAGGGGTTTTAGAGACAGTCCAAGAAGAGCGAACTTTCCAAAGATCCAACCAATGAGAGGTGTTTTTAAGGAGTTCAGATATAACAAAGCTCCCTGAAACAGAAGGGTACATATAAGAACTATTATCCTTAGGAAGGGTAGAGCTCCAGTCATTTCTTAGAGTCCCCTCTACGAACAACATCTTTTTCCATGCGAACATTAACCTTCCGTAAACTGAATTTACCTGCTGTTTGTAAACTGATGAACTTACGGTAGGAGCTTCAACGGAGGCTTTAAGTGAGAAGTAGCCCGGTATTGAAATTCCCCCTTTAGTTGATGCACCGATGGTTTCGTCTCTTGAGAAGAAGATGGTTCCCCCAACAAGACCTTCTAATGAGAAGTCGCCCCATGTATAGTCTCCTGAAAGAATCATATCATTATTCATACTATATCCTGTTCTTCTTCCTGTCGCATAAAGACCTGTCCACTGTCCGCTCCAATAACCTGCTCCGGCAGCACTTGTGTTACCTGTGGAAACATAGGAGTCTTTGGAGACCTTTAGGTCTTCTCTATCAAGATAAAAGTCAAGACCTGAACGGACTGTCAGTTTAAGCCATTTAGTAAAGTCATAATTTACATTGGCTGCAATATTAAAGATATCCCTATCAACTATTTTTACTTTTTCATTACGGTCAAAATAAGGGTTGTTGTGAGTACTCTTATAAGTAAAGTTCTGTTTAACATTTGGAATCATCCAGTAGTTATCCTTATAATCGAGGATATTATAGTCAGGTGCAGTCCAAATTAAAAGGGTGTACATCGGGTCGTAAGAGG
>CAYSND010000075.1:0-7813 GCA_964432305.1 uncultured Muribaculaceae bacterium
TTTCGAGAGATCCCTTCGGGGTTATGGCACCAGACACAAGAGAGGGGACACCCTTTGAAAAAGATGGTTATTCGTATCCCCGGTCCATCATTTATGGAATATCTCTTTATGTCAAATACTTGCATAACGTCCTTTAGAAAGATTCGTTCTCGGTTCTCTGGATAATCTCCTCTTGATAATCAAGATTCATATCATTGAAATAGTCACTATACCCTGCCATTCTAACCATCAAGTCTCTATAATCCTGAGGATTAGCCTGAGCAGCACGCAATGTGGCAGTATCGACTATATTAAACTGAATATGATGTCCTCCCAGTGTGAAATAGCTTCTGATAAGGTGTCCGAGCTTGGTAATATCATTATCTGTTTTTAGGAGTGCAGGGATAAACCTTTGATTTAGAAGAGTTCCTCCCGATTTAGTCTGATCGAGCTTGCCAAGGGATTTGATTACGGAAGTCGGTCCGTGAGTATCATACCCATGAGAAGGAGAGGTACCGTCAGATATAGGTTTAGTGGCAAGACGACCATTAGGAGTTGCCCCCATTACTTTTCCGAAATAGACATGGCAAGTGGTTGAAAGCATATTCATATGGAAACACTCCCCTTTAATATTAGGTTTCCCCTCAATAGCATCAAAAAGATCATTGTAAACCCTTACTGCAATATCATCTGCCCTGTCATCATCATTCCCGAAGAAAGGGGTATGATTTATAATTCTCTGTCTGTTAATCTCTTCCCCTTTGAAATTGGCTGCCACCATTTTCAACATCTTATCCATCGTGAAGGTTTTCTTCTCGTAAACATGGGTTTTAAGTGTGGAAAAACTATCGGTAACAGTCCCAAGTCCGGTACACTGGATATAATTTGTATTGTACCTCGGACCACCATTATAATAGTCGCGCCCTTTGGTTATACAATCCTCAATGAGAACAGAGAGAAATGTCGCAGGTGCATATTTTGCGAACATTCTATCTATATAGTTGCTGACTTGAATTTTCTGAAGAACAATATAGTTCAATTGTTTTTTAAATGCTTCGTAGAGTTCCTCGAAGGTATGGAAGTCTCGAGGGTCTCCGGTCTTGATACTAACTTGCTTCTTGGTTACAGGGTCTTTCCCATTGTTCAATGTAACTTCAAGAATCTTAGGCACATTGAGGTAACCTGTCAGCAAATATGCCTCCTTCCCGAAAGCACCCACTTCGATACATCCGCTGCACCCCCCTTCACGAGCATCTTGAAGGGTTTTTCCCTGTCTTAACATCTCCGGAATATAGGTGTCGGGGTTAAAAACAGAGGGGTAACCATATCCCAATCTAATTGTTTCACAAGCCTTTTTAAGGAATTTATCAGGGGTCACCTCCGCAATATGTACTGAACAACCGGGTTGCAAAACATGCAACTCTCCAAGAACCTCAAGTATAATATAAGAGACCTCACTGCTTCCATCTTTCCCATCAGGGGTAACTCCGCCAAGGTTAATATTGGTAAAGTCATTGTAAGTACCGCTCTCTTTAGCAGTAATCCCCACCTTTGGAGGGGCAGGCTGGTTATTGACCTTTATCCAGAAACAGGAGATCAACTCTTTTGCCTCTTCACGGGTCAATTTACCCTCTCCAACCTCTTTTTCATAGAAAGGAGCAAGGTGTTGATCAAGGTGTCCGGGGTTCATTGCATCCCAACCATTCAATTCGAGAATGGTACCAAGGTGGCAGAACCAATACATTTGAATTGCTTCGCGGAAGGTTTCAGGGGCGTTTTCAGGGACTCTGCGGCAGATTTTTGCAATCTCATGCAACTCCTCAATACGGGTGCGAATCGCATCCCCGATAGAACCCTTTTTCCCCTCCACGGAGGTAATTTTTGCACTCCCTCCCTCCCCTTTGAGAACTCTTTCGAGCCTCTTAATCTGTTTCTCGGCTTCGAGGGCATGTCTCTGGGCAAAGAGAATTATTGCATCGCAAGAGATGGACATTGCATTTAACTGATCCCTTTTATCAGTAGCTTCGGGGTCATTAAGGAAGTCGAGCTTTGAAATCTGCTCCGCAATCTGGGCTTTAAAATCCTTCATCCCATAACGATAAATCTTCCCATCAAGTGCGGTATGCCCTGGGGCTCTCTGCTCCATAAACTCTGTAAAGAGACCTGCTTCATAAAGGGCTCTCCAACTCTCGGGAACATAATTGAAAATCCTCTCTCTCTGGGTCTTACCACTCCAGTATGGAATTACTTCATCATTATATTTTTTAATATCTCTTTCGCTTATATAATAGTTCTGCAACTCCCTGTTTTTCAAAACATGGAAATCCTCAACTGTGTGGCAGGTAAGCTCGGGAAATGTGGGGACTGCTTTCGGTTTAGGTCCTCTTTCGCCCACTATTAACTCATCTTCTCCGATGTAAATCTTCTTCTTACGGCAAAGTTCATAGAAGTTCATAGCCCTAAGAACGGGAATAGGGTATTTTCCCTCGTTCTTTTTATAAAATTCAGTCTCAATAAGTGCCCTCTCTATCGTTAATGAGGGGGGAGTGTCTATTGAAATTTGGCGCAATCTTTTTACTCTATCGGTTATCATAGCTGATTTATTTTTAAATTTTTAATTACTTTATAAAAAAACAAGAATCGCACATACTTTTGATTCGGGTATATGCGTTTAAAAATAGAAGAAAGATTTACCACATTATGCAGGAATACAAGCCACGACCGGGCTTGTGGTACAGATTTGTTATATAAGTGTAATTCCTCATTGCGAGGACAAAAGTAGTAATTTATTTTAATTCTAAAAATTATTTTCTAAGACGGTAACCCAATGCCTTTAAATTATTGTTTCTGTATGGATTATCTACCCCTCCCATGACTATTTGAATGGTCACCGGATTCCCTGTAAAGTTGATTGCTTTGTTAATGGTATAGTCAACGAAATTATATTTAGCCCTTACCCCGATATAGAGAGTGTTACTAATATAAAACCTATAGCCTAAACCGAAATTAAAACTATATGACCATACAGAGGCAGATGGTATCCTTAACCTCTCATCCCCGTCTAAAGCATCAAACCCCTCCATGCCTATTCCACCTAATATCTGTAATTCGTGTCCTTTTTTAGCATAAACATCTCTCCCTAAATCAAACCCCAGGTAACCACCCAAATATTGGTTTGTTAACTCCGGGATAGTGGAACCCGTTCTATATGCTTCATAATAATTAGGAGACTTTAAAAAACGGATTCCTAAAATAAAATCATAATTCATCTTCTTATGCTTCCACCCTGAGGATAAACCTATTTCTGGATGAATTCCTATTTTAGTTAACTCACCGGTGGGAATCCAGACTCCAAGATGAGCAGAAACATGAGCCTCCGCCATCTTTAAATACTTTGCCACCTCTTTACTATATTCCCCGCCCAAAGGGGTGTTTGCATACTCATTTGTCTGCAGTTTTGAAAAAATATTCTCGTGGTTACCACCATAAAACTCACATAAAAGGGACTCTATGGAGCCATCGGAATAAGAGGGTTTAAGATCTGAAAAGGCGTTTTTGGTAAATGCATCGAAATCCCCATTGATTGGGATATAACCAAAATAGGATTTATAATTATCATAGGTGTAAGTATCAGCCTCTTTACTTGCATCCATTCTGTTATTAAAGTTAAAAATAAGGGATAGAATTTTATCCGATTTTATCTCCTTATCAGTATATCTCTTCTCTTTTAGAGCAAGTAGCGTTTTGGCTCTATAAAGTGGCTCCCTCAAACCACATTTGCTTTCCCAATAATCGAGAAGAAGTTTAGCAGAATCAAGCTGACCTGAAATATAGTACTTCATAAACATTATAGAACTATTATAAGAGACATCCTCACATCCGAGGTTCCTCTTGGTCATATATTGGTCGAAATTTTGAGCGGAAATAGTTATAGTTGAAAAAATAAGAAGAAATAGGAATACTAATCGTTTCATTACTATTGTTTTATATGTTACATCCCCCAAGGATAAACCGTCCTTTTAACTGAATAGGAACCTTGGGTATCTCGGCTGAGATCGATTTCAAAAGAGAGCTGCTCCTGTGTACCAAGATATGGCTCTATGAATTTGATTTTATATTTGATGGGCTTTACTCCTCTTAACTCGATGTTTAAATCAAAGAGGCATAGACATTTGCAGGATTTAGTGGCTTCACGCTCCGTTATTACTATCTCATTCTCATTAGAGGAGATATCACAGAAAAGCTTAGTGGGACAGCAGTTAAAACCGGCATTTAGATGTTTAACTGAAAGAAGACCTGTTGATTTATCGAAACGATAATTTACTTGGGTAATATTACCGGGTAGAAAGGAGACAGCATTTAACTCACCGGAATCTGATTTTAAATCTAAGGAGGGTGTTCCGGCACCATTATTACAAGTAGCATCATTATTTAGCAACTCCCCAGTGATTTTTAGATTTGTTCCCGTCTCACACCCTGCTGCAAGAGAGAGCATGCAACTGATAAACAGCATTGTCCTAAATATTGAGTTCATAATACGTTTTTTACTATCGGCATTTTCTTTAATGCGCTACAAAACTACTTAAAAAACTAAATCGGCACAATTTTTTCATACTTTTGTATATTAATTATCAAATGAAACGAATTTTCCTTTATATATTTCTATTAATCATTCCGATATCTGCACAGGCGCAGGAACTTGACCCTCTTATGAGGTATATCGTTCAGGGGAAGGATACCATCTTTTTAGGTGAAATACCCCCTGCTTATATCACCAATAAGAAGAAGCCAAAAAGAGATAAAACTTGGAGAGATTATTATAGATTGGTTCACAATTTTGCCAAAGCATACCCTTACGCATTGGTGGCTAAAGAGGAGATGAATGCTGCTCAGGCACACCTCGACACCACCAAAATGACCAAACGTCAGCGTGAACGCTATCTTGCAGGGTTGGAAGATCTCCTTTTTAAAACATTTGAAAAGCCCTTAAGAAAACTTACTGTAAATCAAGGACAGCTCCTACTACGACTTATAGATAGAGAGACAGGACTCTCATCATATTATATAATTAAGAATTACAGAGGCTCCGCTGCTGCTCTCTTCTGGCAAAGTATTGCCAAAATTTTTAGTTCCGACCTGAAAAGACCATACGATAAATTCGGCGAGGATAAACTAACTGAAGGGCTGGTTAAAATCTACCAAAGCGGAAACTTCGACCTTCTCTACCTCTCCATCTTTGGGAATTATCCCCCGTCCCCTGCTGTCTCTCCAAAACAAGATTACCCCCAAGCGAGGTAGATTAAAGAGATCCCCCTCTCTCTGGTTTTAACGAAGTGCCGTCCCAGATAAGATATTGGCAGGAGTGAATCCACTCCCCAAGAATATGAAATTCAGCTCCGGAAGGGAGTTTAAGGAGTGTGGGGGTATGAAAATGTCCGAAGATAAAATAATCAATGTGCCGCGTGCGAGCAAACTCTTCTGCAAATATGAAGAGGGGTTCCCCCTCCCCTTTGAAAAGATACCGCTCCCCTTTTCCATTGTCTGTTTTAGCGAGTCGAGAGTGCTTTGACCACGAATGTCCGAGGGCGAAAGCCCAACGGGGGTGTATTGTACTGAAGAGGAATTGTAAAAATTTACTATGGAAAACGGTGCGGATTGCCCTAAAACCGAAAGGGGTTTTTCCGAGCCCGTCTCCATGTCCGAGGCAGAATGTTTTATTGTCGATTTCGACCACCGAGGGTTGTTCAAGGGGGGTCATCCCCAACTCCTGCTCAAAATAATTGTATGTCCAAACATCGTGATTGCCCTTAAAAAGGAAGATCTCCACGCCAGAGTCCCGAAGAGTCGCAAGGGCGCCGAGGGTTCTCGTGTAACCACGGGGAATTACATATTTGTATTCATACCAGAAATCGAAAATATCCCCAAGAAGATAGAGAGTCTTGGTGTTTTTAGGCAACGACAAGAGAAATTTAGCGAACTCCGCCTCGCGCTCCTCCCAATTCCCAACCCTCAAACCAAGATGCACGTCTGCTATGAAATATGTTAAATTCCTCTCTGCCATATTACCAAATAGTAGATAGAATA
Source organism: uncultured Muribaculaceae bacterium (assembly GCA_964432305.1). GTDB lineage: Bacteria > Bacteroidota > Bacteroidia > Bacteroidales > UBA932 > CAYSND01. The sequence continues at coordinate 6,064 of CAYSND010000075.1, forward strand.
GCTACTGAACCTGCTATGGCACAATAAATTGCAAAATATGTAAGCTTTGCCTTTTTGACTAATTTTATCATCCATTTACAGGCAATGAAACCTGATACAAACGCAGCGAGGAATCCCAATACCAATGGAAGCGTGCCGATTCCGGAGGCTGCTGCCGCAAATTCGCCCCCTACCAATTCCAAAAATGCCTCTCCCAAAATGGGGATCAATACCATAAGGAACGAGAACTGCGCAATATCTGCTTTCTTCACTCCGCACATAAGACCTGTGGAGATCGTGGTACCGGAGCGGGAGAGTCCAGGAAGGACAGCAACTGCCTGTGATAACCCAATGATAATCGCCTGTTTATAACTAATCTGCTTCCCAATCTCGGCAGTTTCGGCATTTTGAACGACTTTCTGCTTCTTGGTGAGCCACTCGCTTAGAGTAAGAAGGAGTGCGGTAATAAGTAGCATAAGTCCCACTATTAAAAGTCCTGACCCGAAAACATGCTCCACTTGTTCTTTGAAAAACAATCCCACAATCATTACAGGAATCATAGAAACAATAATCTTCAAAATATACTCGGTTTGGGTATTGTACTTGAACTTGAAAAGACCTTTCAGGAGGTCCCAAATCTCCTTTCTAAATACCAATATGGTACTCAAAACTGTGGCTGCATGAACTGCAACCTCGAAAGAGAGGTTCTCCGTCTCTATTCCAAAAAGTTCCTTTGCAATGGTAAGATGTCCACTACTACTAACAGGAAGAAACTCGGTAAGTCCCTGGACTAATCCGAGAACAATGGCTTCAAACTCATTCATTGTCTTTATTTTGTTTAGGCTTTTTAATTATTGCTACAATCTCTATCACCACTCCTGCCAAAATAAGCACCGGAGCAAGAACTATCCTTCTAAAACTGAACATGTCATAATTAAAGACATTCGGGTCACTTGAACCACCCCCGGTCATTAAAATAAACCCTAAAATCATAACTCCTAATCCGATTAGGATCAAATAGATATTCTTCTTTGGAACTGCAAATTTATCCATATAAAAATTATAAATATAAGTCGTCTCTTGTTAAAGAAATCATCCTCCACACCACAAACATCGTGCAGATAATACAGATGAGAACCCCTAAAAGTATTACCCCTGTGAATAAAAATGCGAGGAGTTTTATGTCAAATAAAAGAAAAAGCTGGTGGAATTCACTCCTTACCAAATAGAGTACCCCTAACAATGCGAGTACTGCCACTAAACCGGAAATTAGTCCTTGAAAAAACGCCCTCGAAATAAAGGGTCGCGCAATAAAACCCTTGGTAGCCCCCACAAGTCTCATGGTGTGAATAGTTAGCTTCTTCGAATATATATTAAGTCTTACAGTATTGTTAATTAGCACGAAAGAGATAAATAGTAATAATAAAATAAAAATAGAAAAAATTAGCCCTATCCTCTCTAAATTGGCATTAAGTAGCTCTACAAGGGACTCCTGATAGACCACCTCTTCGACTTCAGGGTATGCAGAGAGAGTCTCTTTTATCTTGCCAAGAGAATCAGCATGCATATAACCTGCATCTATCTTTAACTCCAATGAGATAGGAATAGGGTTTGTTTCGAAAACATCAAGGAAGTCTTCCCCCAATATCTGTTTCATCTCCTTTACTCCCTGTTCCTTAGAGATAATTTCAACTGATTTTACAAATTTGTTTTTATCCAACTCGGTAGCAAGAGCTCTTGCATCACTATCAGAAACTTCAATTTTTAAAAT
>CAYSND010000076.1:0-7793 GCA_964432305.1 uncultured Muribaculaceae bacterium
CGAACATTACTGTTCACAGGATTTTAAGTCCTGCGTGTCTACCTATTCCACCACCTGGGCTGGTTTGGGAGTGCAAATGTAATTTATTTTTATAAAACTGACAAATAATATCAATTTTCTATCCCCTTTTACGATAACTCACCACTGCAAATGAGGTCAAAGAGATAAAGAATACCACTAACATTCCAAGATCAGGAAGAACATCTAAAATTCCACTCCCTTTCAAATAGATAGCACGTAATATTCTTGCAAAATATGTGAGAGGAGAGAGTGCTGCAACAGCTTGTCCCCAATTCGGCATACTCGATACAGGGGTAAGTAATCCACTCATTAAGAACATAATCAATACAAAGAAAAATGTTACATACATAGCCTGTTGCATATTGTTAGAGTAATTGGAGATAATAATACCCATACCTGAGACAGAAAAGATATAGACAAGACTTACAACATATATTGAGAGGAGACTCCCTTGTGGCCAAAATCCATATATAACATAGGCTAACAGAAGTGCGATAGTAAGCATAATAAGCCCTATTATCCAGTAAGGGATTAATTTCCCTAATATAAACAGGTATTTAGGAATAGGAGTAACATTTATCTGCTCTATAGTACCTATCTCTTTTTCACTCACCACATTAAGTGAAGGGAGAAATCCACATATCAAAGTGAGAATCATAACCATTAGGGCAGGAACCATGAAGAGTTTGTAGTCCATTTTAGGGTTAAACTTAAAATATGGTACTACATCTATACCGCCAACATTAGCTGTAATCTTTGCAGAATTTGGAGAAGAACGGGAAAACTCAGTAGAAAAATCTGATATTATATAGCTCAAATAGGAGGCTCCAAGACCTGCTTTTGTCGCATTTACTGCGTTTGCGGAGACAAGAACTTCCCCCTTCCCCTCCCTGACAAGGGACTCCTCAAAATCAAAAGGTATTTCTATAATTGCATCCGCAGTACCATACTCAATGCATTGTACTGCATTTATGCTATTTGAAGAGACATTAGCGATACGGAAGTAACCTGTGGAAGCAATTTTAGAAATCAGGCGTTGAGATGTTATAGAGTGACTGTGATCCACTATTGATAGGTTAAAATCTTTTACCTCCATGGTGGCAGCCCACGGAAAAAGGAGAATTACGAGAATTGGCATTCCGAAAACCAACTTTGGAAGGAATTTGTTTCGGACAAACTGTTTAAATTCTTTTTCAAGTAAATATTTTAACATCTCTTTGCTATCTTTTTCTGAAACTTAATAGACTAACTGATAGAAAAACGACTGCCATGGAGAGCAGAACCAACAAGTCGTTTAACGCATATTTTATCCCCAACCCCTGTATCATAATGGTCTTAACAGAATCTATATACCAACTCGCCGGAACAATATAAGATATCCATTGGAGCAGAAGAGGCATCCCCTCAATTGGGAAAATGAGCCCTGAAAGGAGCATTGTTGGGAGCATTAACCCTAATGCAGAGGCAAGAATGGCTGTTACTTGAGTCTTTACAAGTGAGGAGAAGAACATCCCTAACGAAAGAGAAACGACAATAAAAATGGACGATATCACAAACAACCACCCAATACTCCCTGTAATGGGGACTTTTAAGAGGAAAACCGAAAGGAGAAGTATAGTAATTAGATTTACAATAGATATCACAAGATAGGGGACTGTCTTGGCAGTAACTATCACAAGTGGCTTGGTGGGAGAGACAAGTAAAAGTTCCATTGTCCCGCGCTCTTTTTCCCTGACAATAGAAACAGCGGTCATCATGGCACATATTAACATTAAAATCATCCCCATTACCCCGGGAACGAAAGTATATGAACTCTTTAATCGAGGGTTATAGAGCATCTTTATTATCGGGACTATTTGAGCGGGGGGTGAGCTTATTTTAGTGGACTGGAGCTCCTTCTCTAAAGCCAACTCCTGCCGATATGATGAAATTATATTAGAAGCATAAAAAATCGACATAGTCGCCGTATTAGTATTAGACGCATCAGAAATTATCTGAATGGAGGCATCCCCGGTATGGAGGGCACTCTCATGAAAATTTTCGCTAAAAACTACAACTAAATCGACCTTCCCTTTTAAGAATAAATCATTAATCTGCTCTACATTATCCACATATCCGTAAAGGTTAAAATAACTACTTGCACTAAGCTGATTAACAATACGTTTTGACGCTTCATCTTGAGAGGGATCTAACACCGCAATATTAATATTTTTAAGCTCTGTATTAAGGGCAAAACCGAAAAGAATAATCTGAACTATCGGCATTACCAAAATGATAAGGAGAGTCCGCTTATCACGGAAAATGTGATAAAACTCCTTCTGAACAAAGGATAAAAATCTTTTTATTTTTTTATGACCGTTCATACTACTCTACTCGTGTTGCTCTCCTTGCAAGCCCTCTAAATACTTCATCCATATTTTTAGCACCATACTTCTCTTTAAGATTAGCAGGAGTATCCAAAGCATCAATTCTCCCGTCCACCATTATGGAGACTCTACCGCAATACTCTGCCTCATCCATATAGTGAGTGGTTACAAATACAGTAATCCCATCTTTAGTGGCATCATAAATCATCTCCCAAAACTCTTTACGTGCAGCAGGGTCAACTCCGCCGGTAGGCTCGTCCAAAAAGACTATCTTAGGGGAGTGAAATATGGCAACAGAGAAAGCGAGCCTCTGTTTCCACCCTAAGGGGAGAGAACTTACAAGCCTATCACGTTGCTCATAAAGCCCGATTCTATGTAAAAGCTCATCTGTTTTCACTTTTATATCTGCGCTTTTCATCCCATAAATCCCTCCGAATAATCGAATATTTTCCCATACTTTCAAATCCTCATACAGCGAAAACTTCTGGCTCATATATCCGATATTCTCCTTAACTCTCGCCGCGTGCTTATTAATATCATACCCTGCAACTGACCCTTTTCCGCTTGTCGGCTTACTTAGTCCGCACAACATCCTCATAGCTGTCGTCTTCCCTGCCCCATTTGCCCCTAAGAAACCAAATATTTCCCCTTTATAAACTTCAAAAGAGATATGATCCACAGCAGTAAAATCCCCAAAACACTTGGTGAGATTCTCGGCTTTTATTACAACTTCTTTCTCCATAATCATATTAAAGTTTTACTTTAAGCAAACTTCTCTAATAACATATAACAATCCTCTATAGATGCTTCTATCTTTGACAATGAAAACGAGTCATGTCCCTCCATTTTAAGAAAGTCGCTTAACTCCTCTATCCCCTTTTCATCGTTTTCTTTTAGCACCACATGATTAGTGGCTCCGAATGCAAAAGCACTCTCTACCTGAGGTGCCTTCCGTAAATCTGCCAATAAATCATACATTCTACTTCCACTTACCGCAAGAAGAATTTTATCAAATTTCCGTATAAAATTATCGGGGGTATCAACCCCCATAAAAAGTCCTTTTCTTATAAGGGCAATCCTATCGCAGAGAGAGGCTTCATCCATATAGGGAGTTGAAACCACTATCGGCATTCCAGAGTCCCTAAGGCGTTTGAGCATATTCCAAAAATCACTTCTCGAGACAGCATCTACCCCTGTGGTAGGTTCGTCGAGCAATAGAAATTTGGGACGATGTATTAAGGCACAAGACAATGCAAGTTTCTGCTTCATCCCTCCGGAGAGAGCCCCTGCCTTCCTCTTACGAAAAGGCTCTAACTGGGAATAAATATCCTTTACAAGATCATAATTCTCTTCGAGGGTGGTTCCAAACAGGGTTGCAAAAAAACGAATATTCTCCTCAACACTTAAATCTTGATACAATGAAAACCTTCCGGGCATATACCCGACCATCCCCCTGATTTTCTTATACTCTGTAATAGCATTTACACCAAATATCTCCGCCGATCCGCTATCGGGCAAAATAAGGGTGGCAAGAATCTTGAAAATCGTACTCTTCCCCGCTCCATCTGCTCCGATAATACCAAATATCTCCCCCGGAGAGACCTCAAAAGAGACGCCACTCAGTGCTTCGGTTCTGCCGTAGCTTTTAGTTATCTCATTTACTCGAATCAAATTTGACATCACCATACATTCCTATTTTCACATACCCGTCATTCTCAAATGCTATCTTTACCGCATAAACCAAATTTGCTCTCTCATCTTTAGTCTGAATAGTTTTGGGGGTAAACTCTGCTTTATCAGAGATCCATACCACATTCCCTATATAGACCCTAACCTCTTTTTCACCGGAGTCTGAATAGATAACCACCTCCTGACCTAACTTCACATCAGATAGCTGCCCTGATGTAATATAGGCACGCAGGTACATATTATCCACATCAGCTATCTTTAAGAGAGGTTTCCCGGCAGCAGTTATCTCCCCTTGTTCCGCATACTTAGCCAACACATGGCCGGATATAGGAGAAACTATCCTACACCTCGATATTTGGTCATTAATCTGTTCCATCTGAACACACATGGTGGCTACCTCTGCTTCAATAGCACTATTGGTCTGATTTAGCGTTAAAGTAGCTGCTTTTAACTGCTTGTTTAACACTGCTATAGAGGCATTTATATCATCTAACTGTTTAGTACTTGCAGCATCTGCAGCAATAAGTTTTTGTACCCTCTCCCTCTCTCTTGTTTGAGTGGCTATCTGCTCCCTAATGGAGCCTGTCTGTGTCTCCACATCTTGGGTTTTGGTCTTGGCTGCCGCAATACTTGCTTTTAATTGCTCCCTTTTAAGTACTAATTGGACTGAGTCCACATCTCCACATACATCACCTTCCTTAACCAAATCCCCCTCTTTCAAGTTTAGTTCAATGATTCTTCCTGAAGCCTCAGAGGAGACAACTACCTCTGTAGCTTCAAATGTACCCGAGGCATCATAATAGGATTTCCCATTACCACAGGAGGAGAGAAAGAGTGCAGAAAGTGTAAACATTATAATAAATGCAGCACCTCTATTTTTAATTATAATTTTTCTCATACTATTGATTTTTTATATTTTTTAACTCAATTATAGATTTTAAAAGTTGAATCTCGTGGAGGATTTTCTCTTGTTTTGACATCTGCTCCTTATTTACCTCCTGCATTAAATCTGCAGCATTTATGGTTCCATTTTTCAACTCCTCTTCCGCTGCTTCGCGAATCTTGCGGCGAAGGGCAATTACTTCATCATCATATTTCATAATAGAGAACTGTTTTTTAATCTCCGCAGCCTGTTGCTCTGATACGATTCCCATATTAAAAAGGAATGTCTCCCTCATGGTCTCTACTCTCTCTTCAGCTCTCTCAATTATTCTCTTCTCATTTTTAATGGTATATAAACCCCCAAAATTCCAGGAGAGTCTGACTCCCCCTATTGCGAAGGTGGAAAAGTCATCTTTAAGCATATTCAGACCGGGGCGACCATATCCACCTTGAACGAAGAGTCCTATTTTTGGAAGATTTTTGGCATTGATATAACTTTTCTGCATCTCTAACTCATTGTTTTTAGCATCGAAGAGGGAGAGCTCAGGGCGACGATTCGGGGAAGAGAGGAGAGTTAAAGCCACCGAAGGGTTTTTAAGAACCTCCTGCATTGGTTTTACAAGCTCTGTCTTAGAATCCAACTCAACTCCCGAAAGGAGAGAGAGCATTTTTAAGTAAGCATCCCGCATGGTCTCCATCTCCACTCTTCGCTGCTTAACAGAGAGTTGTTCAACTTTTACCACATCTAAGTCGGAGCGGTGAGCCACCCCATTCTCTATATAGCTCCCTATTTTTTTGAAATTGGTCTCTAACTCCTCCTCGAAGATTTTTAACTGATTTAGCTGCTCATTTAATAATAATATCCCGAAAAAGAGGTTATTTATCCTCTCATTCAGAGCATACATCTCTACCTCATTCTCCTTTCTGCTCACCTCACTCTGTGCTCTTATGTTTTTCTTCTGAGCAGAGACCACTCCTCCGTCCCATATTGTCTGCGAAACTTCTGCCACTGCTCTATATTGATCTTTGCTTAACGAAGGGATATCTATTCCCGGAATAGAAAACGGCATTTTAATGGCATGTGACTGATATGAGGCAGACCCTGAAATCGAAAATTGAGGGAGATAGGCTGTGGATGCATTCTGCAATGTAAATTTTTCACTTGCATTAATTAATTCATACTGTTTAACCAGTGGGTAATTAGCATGGGCAGAGGAGGTAAGTTGTTCTAATGTTACCCTCTGTGCAGAAACAAGTGCTAATATTAAAAACAAGACTTTCATACTCTTAAACTATTAATTATGGTCTGTACTATTGCTTTTTTTCTCTCCTCAACAAAGACCTCACTCACCCCCTTATCAATTATATCTAAACCACTTAACACTGGAAGGAAAAGAAATATAGAAACCGAGAGGGAGAAGACATCAAGAGTTAGCGAAACGGCATCTACAGCTCTTACCTCACCGTTTTTTACTGCCTCATTTAACTCATGTTCAAATTTGTTGAAAATATTATTTCTTGATGCTATAATCTGCTCTTTAACCGCTTCAAGCTGAGATGGGTTTGTAGTAATTTCATTTAAGAGCATAAAGGGGAGTTGGCTGTTTTCAGATAATAAATCCAAATATCTTTCGATTTTACGTTGAAATTTAGTCAAAAAATCCCCCTCCAAACTCTCAACATCATTAAAAGCATTAAAGAAGACAATTATCTTCTCCTCAAATATTTTTTGAAAAAGTTTCTCTTTTGTCCTGAAATAATAATGAACAAGTGCCTGATTACACCCTGCTTCTTTGGCTATTTCCGTCATGCTTGTCAGAGCATAACCTTTACTAATAAACAGTCTTTCTGCGTGTTGCAAAATTCTGCCCTCCATATTATCATTATTTGCTTTCATCTAACATTTAATTACTCTATTTAATAACACTATTAATTTTTGCAAATTTATAACAAATTCTATAATTATTCTATCTTTGTAATCAAAATATTTTTTATGAAACATATCATTATTGGCGGAGTTGCAGGTGGAGCCACCACTGCTGCAAGAATACGCAGAAACGACGAAAAAGCGGAAATTATCCTTTTAGAGAAGGGAGAATATATCTCCTACGCTAATTGCGGTCTTCCTTATTATATTGGTGGCGTAATAAAAGAGAGGGAAAAACTCTTTGTCCAAACCCCAAAATCTTTTGGCACCCGCTTTAAAATAGACATTCGCACCCAGAGCGAAGCAGTTGCCATAAATAGGAGAAAGAAGAGTGTAACTGTTAAAACCTCAGATGGAAAAGAGTATGAAGAGTCTTACGACAAACTTATTCTCTCCCCCGGTGCAGTTCCGGTGATTCCTCCCTTTGCACTTTCAGAAGGGAAATTGCTCCCCGGAGTCTTTGTTCTCAGGAACGTTTATGACACAGATGATATAAAACAGTATATCGACAAAGGGAATGTTCGTAATGCTGTGGTAATCGGAGCAGGGTTCATAGGGCTTGAAATGGCTGAGAACCTGCATCTAGTCGGGGCAAAAGTTTCCATAGTAGAGATGGCAGATCAGGTTATGCCTCCGATTGACTTTTCGCTTGCCTCAATAGTTCACCAGCACCTTTTGCAAAAAGGGACACGGCTCTTCCTTGGGGAGACTGTAGAGGCAATAGAGAAGAAGCAAGAGGGGACATTGGTGGTTAAATTCAAAAGCGGAAATAGTGTTGAAAGCGATTTGGTAATCCTTTCAATCGGAGTTCGCCCCGAAACTACCCTTGCAAAACTTGCAGAGTTGGAGATAGGGGAGGCAAGAGGGATTAAGGTCAATGAGTTTCTTCAGACCTCGGATGAAAACAT
>CAYSND010000077.1:0-7755 GCA_964432305.1 uncultured Muribaculaceae bacterium
CAAAGCTCTTACTGTAGCTATGGGGGTATATTGTTTCTGAACTACCCCTTTTTGTGTAACTTTCAAGGAGGCATAAATCGTTTCTGTCTTAAAATTAATCGTAGCTGTACGATCCTCTTCTTTGTTAGGAAGTACTGTTACAGTAATCTTTACGGAGTCTTTTGAAGCCTTACCCTGAGTAACGCTTAATCCAAGCCAAGTGGTTTTATCTGCCCCTTCGGCTATCTCTACTGTCCAGTCTCTATTGGAAAGGAGCGAAATGGTGGCTTCACCTGAAGCTTCACTAAATTCGAGAGTATTGACATTAATACCTATCTCCGCAGGGCCATACTTAGGATCCTTATCACAGCTCACTGAGAGTAGTATCGCCGCCGGAACAATAAATAATTTTAGTAAATTTTTTAATCTCATAACAAATCGGTTATTTATGGTTAATATTATCTGATGATTAACAAAAGTAAAAAACATATCTCATATTTTTAGAAAAAAAAGTTTTTTTAATAAAAATGTAATTAGTTACATTTGTTTATTATTACCTAAATTTTTGAATATGGATAGAAGAAACTTTTTTAAAATTATCTCTGCGGGGGGTGCTGTAATTGCTACTGCTCCGCTATTAAAAGCATCTGATGTTTCTAAAGTTCTCATTCCTGACGCTCTGCCGGAGACGAATATTAAGGAGATTATGGCTACTCCCCGTACAAAAGACTCTATGCCCGGAAAATACCCTGCAAAAGTGGCTCTCTGTAGAAATGAAAACTGTGTAATAGATGATACCCCTTCCGAAATGGAGGCATACAAGATGTTAACCTCTGTTATGTTAGCTCTTACCGGTTCGAGAAGTCTGAAAAAGGCTTGGCGGAAATTTGTAACTCCAAAAGACATTATCGGACTAAAAGTTAATCCTGTCGGAGATGCTCTCCTCTCCACCTCCCACGCCCTTACAAAGTCCGTTATCAAACAACTTATAGAGGCTGGTATTCCCAAGAAAAACATTATTATCTGGGACAGAAGAGGTGAGGACTTAACTAAAGCAGGTTTTACACCTGAAAATTATCCCGGTATAACCATCCTCTCTACAGAGTTTTGTGATGAAAAAGGGAGCATGTATGATAGCGACGGGATTCTCTACGGGGAGAAAAACATAGAGAAAAGTCAATACTTTTATGCTGACGTGGAAGAAGAGTATGATATTTATACTCTCCCCTATATGGTTAATAGTGGAAAGTATTCATATTTAACTAAAATCGTCACAGAAAAAGTTACTAAAATTATAAATCTCCCTATACTTAAAAATGCAGGAAATAGCGTTACTTTATCTATGAAAAACCTCGCTTATGGTTCTATTACTAATACAGGAAGACTCCATAAACTTTTTTGGCATCATACCTCAGCGTATGTATGCGCTATGCCTGCGTTAAGAGATAAGGTGGTATTAAATATAGTGGATGGAATGAGGGGGTGCTTCGATGGAGGACCTGCTGCCAATCCACAGTTTATCTGTAATTATAACCTAATTATGGCAGGTACAGACCCTGTGGCTGTAGATATGGTTGGGTATAAACATGTTTTGCAAAGGAGAATAGAAGAAGGGATGAATGTAAAAGATCTCCCTAAAAATTATACTTTCGCCACATTGGGTGCAGAGCTTGGGCTCGGTGAAGCCGATATGGGGAAGATAACGATACTAAATGTATAGCACCATGAAAAATATAAGAATTTTTACCCTAATTATCTCTTTTGGAATCACTCTCTCCTCTTTTGGGCAGACACCGGATATGCAGATTAAAAAAGAGAAGAATTTCGAGAAGGAGGCACTTTATGGATATATAAATGGAGGGTCTGATCTCTTTTTTGAATATGGGTTCAATTCGCTTAATGTTCGTGAGGTACAATATAAAGGGTTTGATTATACCATCGAGATTTATAATATGGGAACCTCGAAAAATGCTTTTGGTATCTATTCTATTCATATTTTCAAACCTTTGAAAGTCGATTATCTTGTAGGCTTTGACTGTCTCTCCAAGTACCAACTTCAAGCTGCCGTAGGCTCCCTATATTACTCTATTGTCTTTCCTGTCGGGGAAAAGGCGAGTAGCGGTGCCGAGGAGATTTTACTTTACCTCCTCTCCGGAGAGAAAAGTAACAATGATTTCCTACCACCCCTTATTGCCGAACTTGAAAAACCCTTCTCAGGGAGATTGAAATATGCAAGAGGAGCGCTTGGTTTAACAAATATTGATAGTGAGATATCAGAGATTATATCTACTATTAATGAAGAGGTAATAAAAACCGGTATTTGGATTTACACTCCTCCTACCGGTGATATTAAATATTTCTTTGATGCCGACCTTTAATAGTGTCACTCTTTTTTCTTACGACCTGAGCGTCTAAGGGCATCCTCTATAATCCACAGAAGCTGTCCATTAATACTACGGAACTCATCTGAAGCCCACTTTTCAAGTGCCTCCATGGTCTTAGAGTCCACCCTGAGAACAAAGTTTTTATTCTTTGAAGACTCCTTTTCCATAGTTATTGATGTAAAGTCCCTGTATTAATTACCGGCTGTGCAGACTCATCAGCACAAAGTACTACGAGCAGATTACTAACCATTGCAGCCTTCTTATCCTCATCGAGCTCAACTATCTTTTCATTAGATAGATTTTCGAGAGCCATTTTAACCATAGAGACAGCCCCTTCCACTATCTTCTCGCGAGCAGAGATAATAGCCTCTGCCTGCTGTCTTCTAAGCATAACTGCTGCGATTTCAGGAGCATAAGCAAGATAATTAATTCTTGCTTCAACTATCTCTATCTCTGCTAAAATTAATCTTTGACGGAGTGTCTCCTCAAGCTGTTCATTTATCTCCTGTCCGCCTCCACGGAGTGTAAGCTCTTTATTATCTGTTCCGAGTGTATCATAAGCATAGCACCCTGCCACCTGACGAAGAGCCGCATCACTCTGCACACTTACAAAAGATTCGAGGGCACGGCTACGAAGAGCAGAGGAGACCATCCCTTGGACATTTGCAGAGAGGGATTCTGTATCAATTTCAAAAAGAGCTTTATAGACATTGTTCACTTTCCAAACAAGCACAAGCCCTATCATAATGGGGTTACCATTTTTATCATTGACCTTTATTGGCTCTACATTAAGGTTACGGGCGCGAAGGGAGACCTTCTTTTTGGTAATAAATGGATTGACCCATTTAAGACCATTAGTATAATAAGTACCACGATATTTCCCGAAAAAGACCATTGCACGTGACTCATTGGGTTCCATCATAACAAATCCGGGGAGTATAAAAATGGCAAGTATAGAGAGTATTACCCCTATCCACTCATAAGGAGGGGTGATAAATAAAAACACAGCTGAGGCAATCAATGCTAAAAAAATGAAAATCATAAGAAATCCATTTGTAGTAAAACCTTTGAAGGTAAATTCTTTGTTTGTTTCCATGTTATAATTATTTTGATATTATTTTGATACTACAAAGATAGCAACAAATATTTCTAATTTCCAAAAAAATTCTTTTTTTTTATTATATTTGGACTTTAATATCCTTTATGACTGATGAAGAAAATTATCTTTATATTATCTCTCCTACTCACCATTAACTCTGCTTTTGCCCAAAGGGGATTTTCTCAGAAATTCGTACAAAACATCTCTGCTGACGAGTATAAAGGGGGGACTCAGATATGGGATATCGCTGTCGACACGAAAGGATATGTCTATTTTGCCACAGGAACAAGCATGGTAGTGTATGATGGGATACGCTGGAGCTCTTACCCGATGCACGAGGGGAGTTTTCTTAGGGCAGTCTCCTACGACTCTAACGATGGGAGACTCTACTGTGCAGGAGATAATTTTTTCGGTTATTGGAAAATAAACAGTTATGGCTCCCTCGATTATACCCCTATATATGTAAATCCCGATCCTACACAAGGTCAAATTTTCTGGAAAATTATTATTAAAGGGGATATTATCTATTTCCACACTCATGAAAGTGTCTTTTCTTATTCTTCTACCTCTAAACTCCTCTCTGAGGTAATTTCCAACTCCGATGTAAGCTATATCTACAAGGTGGAAGAGCAGGTTTTCGTACAGAAAAATAAAGAGATTTATGAGATTAAAGGCAATGAATTATTATCACTCGGAATTCATATTGAAGATAGGGTTGTTGCTATCTCTAAGAGTGGTGGGGATCTCCTCTTTATTCTTGAGCAGAGCGGGTTTTTCAAAGTCGAGGATGGTTCTCTGGTACCAGTAAATAAAAAGAGCAATGAAATTTTTTCAAAGCTACAAATCTTCTCCGCTAATAGATTTAATGACGAGCAGCTACTTATAGGGACCGTTCTTGGAGGAGCATTTCTTGTCAAAAAGGACGGAGAGATAATAGAGAGGTATAATGAAGAATCAGGACTCCTCTTTACCACAGTGCTCTCCATCTGCAATGACTTACAAAACAATATCTGGATAGGGCTTGACGGGGGGATTTGCAAATTAGACAACAACCCTCGTGAAAAATTCTTTGACGGCTTCAATAAAAAAATAGGGTATGCTTACGCCTCTCTTATTCATGACAATAAGCTCTTTATCGGGAGCAATAAAGGGGTCTTCGTCCTCTCGGAAAGCGGCAATCTCGAAATAATCCCCGGCACACAAGGACAAGTGTGGGATATCCTTCTCTGCGGTGAAGATGTTATTGCCTGCCACGATAAAGGTTTGTTGAGAATAACAGAGGGGGGATATGAAAAGATACACGACTCTTCATGGAAGATTTATAAACTAAGAGAGGATGAGAGATTTTATATTGTTTCGGATAAATTAGGTTTTTCCCTATTTGAAACCATTAACGGTCGGCTCTCTTTTAGAAACCATATAGAAAACTACTCCGGATTTTTCAATAACGGACTTATAGACAAACATGGGTATCTGTGGATTAATGGTTTAGATAAATGTGTTAGAAAGCTCGAACTCGATAATAATAAAAGAAAATTTATTGATAATCGAATATACCCCATGCCCGAGGCTCAGAAATGGATAGGAATGCACATAATAGATGGGGACGTTATATTTAACTCAGGTACAGAGTGTTTTAGTTATAACCTAGGAAAAGACAGCATAATCCGCAATGACTACTATTCACAACTATTTCAGCTCTTCTTCTCCCCTTCAGAGGCAATTATCCAAGTAGGAAATTTATTCTTTAATGCAGGTTCTAATGGGATTGGTATTGTAGAGAGGGTAAATAATAAGTTTTTTGTTAAAAAATATATCTTTAATGGTATCAAAGAGAAGCTTCTCCCTACTGCCTTTCGTAGATTCCAAAAAATAAACGATAGCACTTTAGCTCTCGGTTATAACAATGGGGTTGCGTTCTATAATTTTCAAAAAGAGAATATTGAAGATAATTTCAATTTAGAGGTAGTAAAATTTGAGTATACTATATTTGGTAAGAAAAAATTGCTTCCCATTAATAATAGCGGACTACATAACTCCCTCCCAAAAGATGCAGTCAATGTTAAACTCCATTTTAACGGGTTGCCCGATAACTATTTTTACGAATATAACTTAGATGGTAAAAAGTGGGAAACCACCTCTATGAAAGAACCTCTCGATATCCCCTATCTAAAACCGGGCAAACACTATGTTACCATAAAAAGTGACCTCCTAAATATTCCTGAACAGACTATTTATATAGAGGTTGCCCGCCCATTTGTGCAAACAATATGGTTCTACCTTATACTGTTAGTTGCTACACTGCTCCTTTCCTATGCTATTTACAAAGTATATATTTACAGACTAACCACCATCAAAAACAAACTGTTGAAACGACAGCAGGAGTTATTGGAGAGGGAAACCATGAGACACGAAAACGAAATAATGGCGTTAGAGTTAAGAGAAACACACAAAAAACTCACAAATATTACTATGAGTGGAGTAGGGCTCAATAACTTCTTAAACGACTTGGAAAAGGAGATTAAAGAATTAGGTAATAACTCTGACAATCCCCTGTTGAAAGAGAAAATAAAGAGTGTAATCAGAGCTATCAATAACCATAAAAACAGCGAAGAGAATTGGCGAGTATTTGAAAAATATTTTAACAACCTCTATGACGGATTCTTTGATAAACTTAAAGCCGCATACCCTTCTCTTTCAAATAACGACCTCAAGCTCTGCTCATATATTAAACTCGGACTATCTACTAAAGAGATAGCATCTCTTCTAAATATTTCCCCTTTTAGCGTGGAAACGGCAAGGCACCGCCTAAGAAAGAAAATGAATCTCGAAACAGAAGTTTCTCTTTCTGACACTATATCAAAAATTCTTCATTAAAACTTTGTCAAGGTGTCGTCTTTTATAAACCCCTTATTATCAGTGGTATTATTTTGCATAGTGTCTAAAATGTCAAGGTGCTGATTTTGCGTTTACTTTTTGTGTCGTGTTTTTGTAATGGTATATTAATAAGGTATATTGGTTTATTTTGTTAAACTTTGCCAAAGCTCATTTAGCACCCGGATTTACAACTTTATTAAAAAACAATTATATGAAGAAATTTATTTGCTTATTTTTCACACTGTTCTTCGCTTCTACCATGATTTTTGGACAGAAAATCTCAATTAGCGGTAGCGTAGTGGGTTCTGACGATGGTCAACCTATTGTTGGAGCTTCGATTGTAGTAAAAGGTCATCCTATTGGAACCACTTCCGATGAAAACGGTTCGTTCTTTATCGACCTTCCTAACTACGGTAGTATCATTCAAGTTTCATTTTTAGGAATGAAATCTGTTGAAATTACTGTTAATAACAACTCACCTATTTTTGTAAAATTAGACCCGGATTTGGTAATTATGGAAGAAGCTGTAGTTACTGCTCTCGGTATTAAACGATCTGAAAAAGCACTTGGATATTCGGCTCAAAAAGTTAGCAACGAGAAGCTCCAAGTAGTAAAAAGTGTTGATATGGCAGCCTCACTTACAGGTAAAGTTTCAGGGTTAATGGTTAAGAACTCCAGCGATTTCGCTTCTGCTCCTACAGTAACCCTGAGAGGTGAAACTCCACTTATCGTTATAGATGGAGTACCTTATTCTAATATGACACTTCGAGATGTAGCCAATGACGATATCGAATCATTGAGTTTTTTGAAAGGTGCTACCGCTTCTGCTCTATACGGATATAGAGGTTCAAGCGGGGTAATTATGATTAACACTAAGAACGGTAAGGGAGAGAGTGACGGAATCTCTGTAAACCTCTCTACTAACACAATGTTTGCAGCAGGATTTGTAGCTATTCCTAAAGTTCAAGGGATATATGGTAGAGGTACTACCAATGCTTACAATAAAAACTCTGATGAGTCTTGGGGTAGGGTAATGGATGGCAGTATGCAATTACAGTGGGACCCCATTAAAAAAGAGGATAGAATTTATGAGTACCGCCCGGTAGGAGTAGATAATTTCAAGAATTTCCTTGAAAACTCCTACATTACGAGCAACAACCTCAGTATCGCCTATAATTCTAAAAATGCATCATTAAGGAGCTCTATAGATTGGACAGGAACTAAAGGTCTATACCCTAACAGTATGTACGATAAATATGGCTTTACTTTAGGGGGAGAGTTTAGAGTTAAAAAGCTTACTTTCAGTTCAAACGCAGCTTATCACAAACAGACCTCTCCAAACATCGGTTTTAACGGATATACCTCTTACGACCCGATGTACACCCTTTTAATTTGGACTGCACCTGACTATAATAT
>CAYSND010000078.1:0-7643 GCA_964432305.1 uncultured Muribaculaceae bacterium
CGGTGATTTTCTCTCTCATCCCATCTAAATAATCTACAAATTCTAGGAGCCCTCTCTCAGAATAAAACTCTTCGTACTTTACCCCTTTCTTCTCCTTGACGTCAGAGTTATCCCCGTTTTCATCAGAGGCATCTATCTGATTATCATCAGACTCCTCTATATCTTTAGGATTAACTCGCTCATCTTGAAGAATAAGTTTTACCCCTTTGTTAAGGAACGCAAGTTCTCTTAAACGTGTGGCTAATATAGAGTAGCTGAAATTTATATCCTTAAAAATCTCTTTATCGGGAGAGAATGTGATTATGGTTCCTGTTCTAGCAGAAGTCCCCTCCTCTTTTACACTGTAGAGTGGAACACCCCTTGAGTATTCCTGAACAAACTTCTTCCCCTCTCTATGGATTTCGGCTGTTAAATGCTCGGAGAGAGCATTAACGCAGGAGACCCCTACTCCGTGGAGACCACCGGAGACTTTATAGCTCCCCTTGTCAAACTTTCCTCCTGCATGGAGAACTGTCAATACCACTTCAAGTGCCGAGCGCCCCTCTTTTTCATGCATCCCTGTAGGGATACCCCTACCATCATCTTCAACAGTTACTGAATTATTGCTGTTAATGATAACTTTGATATGAGTACAATACCCTGCGAGTGCCTCGTCTATAGAGTTATCTACAACTTCATATACCAAATGATGTAATCCTCTGGAACCTATGTCCCCAATATACATTGAGGGACGTTTCCTAACCGCTTCCAATCCTTCAAGAACCTGGATACTTTCGGCAGAATACTGTTTTCCTGCCTGCAAAATTTCATTCTCTGTCATCTTCTATTTTGTCTAAATTATAAAGCAACAAAGATAGTAAAATTTTAGAATTTAAGACACATTCCAAGCCCAATATTTAGACCATTTTCAAAGTAATTTGGGATATAAAGAATAGATTGATTTAAAAGGTTATTCCCTTCTACGAAAAGGGTAAAATTATTAGTTACAACATAAGAGAGAGAGAGTTTTAAATCTATGAAACCGGGGATTTCACAATAATACTCAGGAAGGAAAGATGTTTGAGTGTAAAATGTTGCAATCGAACTGCGATAATACCCTTTAATCTCGGCTATAAACCTCTCTCTTAGATTATAACGAGCATAAAAATTAAGTTCAAATCGAGGTAAAACAAAGGTTTTAGAGCCACCTAAAAAAGGTGCATTAAAATTATTAAAGTAATTGTACTTAAAATCGACACCTGAGATAAAATCTTTGGACTTAAATTGTAGGTCAATACCGGTAAAAAACTTATCTGTTTTTTCCAAATATGTGGGTTCTGAAATGGAACTTTTAAGATTATTTGTGGAGAAAAAAAGTACATTTTTCATCCTTTCATAACCGCCATAAAGATTATAAGAGAATTTATCGCTGACTATCCCCCTAACTCCGAGTGAAGAGTTAAAAGGGGTAGATGATACATGAGGGGAATTAGTCGGTTTACTATTTACCCAAGGATTAAAAAGGAGTAAGTCGGAATAATTATTCAACTGGTTATTCCCATCTATCTTTAAATATAGCCATAATGACTCTTTAACAGCTTCATAAACAGCAGAGAGTTTAGGATAGATAGGTGTAATATCTGAATTCCACTGCCTAGCACCTAAAAGTTCAACCGAGCCTCCTGAGAAAACTGCCCCCCCCTCTAATGCAAGTCTGTCACGTTCATAACGATACTGTAGGGAGAGAGATGCGATATCTCTATAGTCATTATTATTGTTCAGCTTTTCGTTAGCATTTTTATAATCAAACCCTATTTTAACTCCCCCACGATCTCCGGTTCTAAAGACTATGTTACCATTAGCAATGAGTAAGTTCTCATTGAAATTTAAAGGGGAGGGATAGTATAGATTAAGATTGGGTGTATCCTCTGTATACCTGTATTTTATATTAAAATCATAGTGAAATAGTTCTGATTTGGGCTTAACAGAAGATACCCCTATACCTGCATCCACAATATTGTATATATGGGAGAGGTTCTCACGCACAAAATTTCTGCTTATTACATTCGGAAATGTCCCTGGTCCATGAAAGTCAAATGGTTTAATGCCATAGTAGGTATTGTAGCCATTTAGATAATCCAGATTCAGAGAGAGTCTCCCTTTCCCCCATTGATACCCCCCTTTGACTCCGATATTGTTTTTCATTCTATCACCAATAGCACGATTAAGAGATTCAACAACTCTGTTACTGCTATTTATATCTATGACAGGGAGTTCACCCCAGAAGGAGTCGTGATTTAGATTAAATGAGAGTGAAAAACGATTGTTCAGTTTGGGCTGAATGTAGATATCCGCCTGTGGCATCCAAGGGTATAAAAGAAGTAGTCTGGTGTAAAAAACAGGATACTTTATCTCACCGGGTCGCGTAATAGTGGTAGTAGCCACAGGAGAAAATTCATATAAATCTTTATACGGTTTGTCAAAAAATGAATAATCGAAATTGAGATTAAACTTATATAGAGAGTCGGCTATCTTAACATTAAGCGGAGATTTATTTATCTCCATCAGCTTCCCTTCATATTCCCTCTTCACTTCCACGGTGGAGTTAATTCTCTGCTGTGCCAATAAAGGGAACTGCAAAAGAAATAATGGAATAAAAAACAATAAAATCCGTTTCATAATCAGAATGTTATTTTTTTTGATTTATTTTTTTCAGCCTCATATCTATCTGCTCTAAGACATCATCGTTCTCTTTTTGAGGCTTATATCCCTCTTTAATGCTCTTAAATGTAGCCTCAGCCTGCTCCCACTCGTCGCGCTCCGCAAAAGAGTCTCCAAGGACAATAAAACTCTTTGCAAGCCAATAAGTATGAGGAGTTTTGGAATCTGAGAAGGCATAAACTCTCTCCTCCACACTCTTAAAGTCTCCTTCATCATAAGCATCGATAACCAATAAATAGGAGGCCTCCGCCCCCTCGGGAGAGATGGTATTTGAAGCAAGTTTTTGAAGAATAGGGGTGGCTTCGCCTCGTTTCCCTGTTATAAGTAGGGACTTCGCAATTATATAGTTTGCCTCGTCTGAAAGCACCGGGGGAAGTTTTTCGGAGGCAAGAAGGTTCTTTGCATTGCTTATTGCACTCGAATAATCTTTATTGTAGTAGTAGGCTCTCATTTTACCCACCTTAGCCTCGAATTTATTGTTCTCAAGTTTTGCAATAAGAGACAGAGTCTCAAATGCTTGTATTGCCTTATCATATTTCTCGAGAGCAAGTGAAATCTTCCCGTAATTCAGGGTAGATAGCTCTGCAAAAGAACTCTCTTCCGACTCCATAACCTTCAAATAGGCATCCGCGGCAAGTTCGGGCTTTCCAAGTTTATTGAGAGCTTCACCAAGATAAAAATAAGCCAGAGGGGTCTTAGCACCATTGGGGTACTTTGTAATAAAGGATTTAAGCGATTTTTGAGCATCATTGTAGTTTCCTGATAGGAATATCTGCTCGGCAGAGTTAAAAAGCATCATCTCTTTTTCCCCCACACTCTTACTCTCCCCTCTCCCTATCCTTTCAAGATAAGCAAGATATTCTTCCGGTTTATTCTGTATCTGATATATAGATTCTATCCCCAAAAGGGCACTTTCAGCCTCTTCAGACATAGGTTTCTTCTCCACTATGGTACTATAGTTTATCAAAGCCTCCTCATAATGAGCCATATTAGTATTAATCATTCCAAGCTCTAAAAGAGATTTGGAGTAGAAAGTACTATCCTTTTCATTTTGCAACAACAGATTAAAACTCTCTATGGCTTTCTGATTGTCAGAGACTTGAACATAGGTTCTCCCTAATTCATAAAGGGCTTTTGGATAGAGTATAGAGTTTGGTCTATTGGCAACAATATCTTTCAGCATGGTTATTTTCTTCTCATCCTTTGCTATAAGTCCGTAAGATATAGCACCTTGATATGCTGCATAGATATCGTTTGAGTTATACCCTTTACCAATAACCTCCTCATATAGTTCAGCAGCTCTATCATATTCGCGCATCATAAAGTAACAGTCTGCAAGTCTCGTCTTAGCTTCAGTGGTCATACTCCTCCTATTAGGGGCGAAGTCGAGATATTGTTTGAAAAATGTCATTGCCTCTAGGTAATTTTCACTTTTAAAATAGGCGTAAGCGAGATTATAAACGGATGTTGGGTATTCGGCTGATTTAAGAAAACTCTTGTTATTAATAAGTTCCGTGTTTATTTTCACTGCCCTTGCAAATTCATTTGCTCTATAATGAGACTCCGCAAGCCAAAAACTTGTAAGCAGAACTAGCTCTTTGTTATAAGTGCCATTATTAATGGAGAGGTTAAAACTATTTATGGCACTGCGATATGAGGCGGTGCTAAAAAGTTGCATTCCACGGAAAAAGGCTGCTTTCTGCAGATTAAGTGTCGTCTGCTGCTGAGGATTATTAATCTTTGTGAGAGCCTCAATAGCAGACTTATAGTTTTTACTTAGGAGAAAAGCTGTCCCAATATAGTTATTAATTTCGCCTGACTTTTCAGATGATGGGTAATCTGTAAGATATTGATTGAAGGGGGCAATATCCGAATTTACATCAAAAGCAAGTTTGGCGTAGTTAAATAGAGCCTCCTCCTTTAAAATCTTATCGAAATCTGTTTCCGAGGCTGCCTTAAAGGCTTTGAGAGCTTCATGTTTGTTTTTAATTTTAAGGTAACTGTTCCCCAAATGAAAGTAAGCACTCTGTCCAAGAGTATCATCTTTACTCGCTACTTTTCCAAATTCGTTTATGGCAGAGAGATACCCTTCGAGTGAATAAGAAATAACCCCTGCAAAATAGTTATCCTTTCTGGAGAGATGAGTACCTGATTTAGTGTAGATATCTAAATATTTTTTCGCCTCTTTGGTGTTTCCTTTATCAAAATAAGCCTCAGATAATATTCTCGTTATTCTGATTTTGTAATCCCCTGTAAGGTCTTCATATAGACTAGTCCCTTCAGCTATTACATAGTCATAATTTTTCAGCATAAAATGAGATTCAGCCAAATAATATCTTGATAAGAGAGAGTAGCGATCATCCTTTACTAAACGGTTAAAGAGAGGAACTGCCATATCAAACTCTCTGTTAATATAGTAGATGTAAGCTAAGTAGTATATAGAGGAGGGGGTGAACTTGTGCTGAGGCATGGAGACAAGTTGCTCAAATTCTGTCATTGCTTCTCTATTTTTACCTACTCTCATGTCGCAATAAGCATGGTTGAAAGAGTACTCAAGTTTTTCATCCCTCTGCAGGTGTCTCTTCTCCACTGAATCCATAATAAGGAGAGCACGTGAGTAGTCATTTTTTCCGAAGTAGTATAGAGAATGATGAAATTTCAAACTAGAGAGCTCTGGTGAATAGGGGTACTCCCTCTCAAAAGCCTCTACCCTTGCATCCAGGTTGGGTCTTTCGAGTTTTATTGCGCAGAGAACTCCCATTGCTTCGAGACGAGATTTCTGGAGTCTTCCAATATTAGGATAACTCTTATTAAGAGCTACGATTTCTTGCTCTGCCGAAGAGTATAAATCATTGTTTACCAACTCCTTAATCTTTTGGAACTGCTTGTCGAAGAGATTGTATTCTTGGGCGTTGAGATGATTACCGAGGAAGATGAAGATAAAGACCGCAAGGGTGGCCATTATCCGTTGTATATTGATATTTCTCATATATTGTCAATAAAAAGACAAAATTAGCAATAAAACCTTTATTTTTCTTATTTTTGTCATTATTATTATGCCAAAACTATGCCTATAATTGAGTTAAAAAATGTAGAGATATTTGCAGGAGATAATTTAGTCTTCTCTGATATGACGCTTTCTATAGAGAAGGGGGAGTTTGTTTACCTTATGGGGAAAGTTGGATCGGGTAAGACATCCATTATCAGGGCTTTAATCGGAGAGATACCGATTAGTAAAGGTGAAGCAAAGATTGGGAATTTCGACCTTACAAAACTCCCTAAAAAACAGATTCCGTATTTAAGAAGGAGTATCGGAGTGGTATTTCAAGATTTTCAACTCCTTATGGATAGATCGGTCTATGACAACCTTAGTTTTGTATTGAAATCGACCGGTTGGAAAGATAAGAAAGCTATTAACGATAAGATTACAAGCGTACTGGACTCTGTAGGTATGCTACTTAAAGCCCACAAAATGCCTCACCAGCTCTCCGGAGGGGAACAGCAGCGAATTGCCATTGCACGTGCTCTTCTGAATGACCCGGAAATCATTATTGCCGATGAACCAACGGGTAACCTCGACCATGATACTGCATGTGAGGTTATGGATGTGCTTTTATCGATTCATAAAGAGAGAAATCCGGCTATTTTAATGGTAACACATAATCAGGGGATATTTAAGAAGTACCCTGCCCGTACTGTTATATGCGAAAATTTAATTTGCCGAGAGTATATCTCTGATAATGATAATGAAATAGATTTTTCTAATCTGCTATGACATCTAAAGAACGGTACACCTACATCATAAATTGGTTTTCTGAAAATATGCCCGTAGCTGAATCGGAACTCCATTTTGAAAATCCATATCAGCTTGTTGTGGCAGTTATCCTCTCTGCGCAATGTACAGATAAACGGGTAAATATCGTAACCCCTCCCCTTTTTGAACGTTTTCCTACACCGCTATCACTTTCAGAAGCCTCTTATGATGAGGTTTATGAATATATTAAATCGGTTACCTTCCCTAATAATAAGACCAATCACCTTATAGGGATGGCAAAAAGGTTAGTCTCTGTTTATGACTCTGTGGTTCCATCTGATGTGGATGCCCTGCAAACCCTCCCCGGTGTAGGTCGAAAGACAGCAAATGTAGTCGCGTCAGTGATATATAATAAGCCTGTAATAGCAGTTGATACCCATGTCTTTAGAATATCGCGCCGTCTCGGTCTCTCCAAAGGGGAAACAGTAGATAAAGTAGAGGCAGACCTAACAGCCAATATCCATGAGGAGCTTCGAGCAATAGCCCATCATTGGCTAATACTCCATGGAAGATATATCTGTACTGCCCGAAACCCCAAGTGCCACCAATGCGGTCTCTCCCCCTGGTGCCAAACTTATAATCAAAAAAAATAGTAATACCACCTCTCCTCTCCAACTCAGAACGGAAATTCTCTTCGCTCTGTTGAACCAGTTACTCAGGATATAGGACACCACCTCTACAGTCACTTCCAGAGGCTATCGTCTGTAACCTTCCACACCGATTCAACCATTTTCCCAAAAATCCCGCGTCACGTTTCAAGCTACCCTCTCCACAGCCCATTCCAGAGCCTATGCTCTGTAACCTGACTCAACATTTACGTCATTTTCCCCAAAACCCTGCGTCACGTTTCAAGCTACCCTATCCACAAGCATCTCCAGAGCTACCTCTTTGAAATCTGCCACACCGATTCCAACATTTTAGCCAAAACCCTGCGTCACGTTTCACGCTACCCTATCCACAAGCATCTCCAGAGCTACCTCTTTGAAATCTGCCGCACCATTTACGTCATTTTCCCCAAAACCCTGCGTCACGTTTCAAGCTACCACCTCCACAGCCCCTTCCAGAGCCACCTCCTTGAAATCTGCCACACCGATTCCAACATTTTAGCCAAAACCCTGCGTCACGTTTC